>CANMFV010000115.1 GCA_947496835.1 Flavobacteriales bacterium
CGTGAATGCGGGAGATTTAGTTTCCTTCACCTTAAACGCAAGTGACGGTGACCTTTTGCAGGATGGAAGTCCACAAACTTTGACCATGACTGGATCTGGTCCAATGTACGGAACAAACTTCACTTCGAGTACAGGATGTAGCATTGCACCATGTGCAAGTTTAAACAATGGTTTTCCTTTAAGTGGAACGGGAGCCATCAGTACCAACTTCAATTGGCAAACGACCTGTGATCACATTTCCGATGCGCAAGGAAATGTTATGGATCAAATGACCTATAACTATGTTTTTCGTGTACAGGATG
Source organism: Flavobacteriales bacterium (assembly GCA_947496835.1). Classification (GTDB taxonomy): domain Bacteria; phylum Bacteroidota; class Bacteroidia; order Flavobacteriales_D; family Crocinitomicaceae; genus UBA952. The sequence continues at coordinate 303 of CANMFV010000115.1, forward strand.
ATTATTGTCAAGTTCCACAAGTATCGTATGCGACGATCACGATACATGTATTGAATCCAGGAATCATTGATGCACCTGAAATCAATTGCATTCAAACGGCAAATACGAACGATTTGACCATTTTCTGGAATCCTGTCACCAATACCAATAATGCTTTTGTTTCCTATCAAATCTATTCGATTCAAAATGGTTTAATTGGAACGGAAACGGATATTAATGCGAACAGTTTCATTGTTCCCGCAATTTATACAGACCATCAATTCTATTTAGCGGTTCAGTCCGGATGCAGTGGTGGAACACTTCGCTACAGCGATACAGTTTCCAACATCTTCTTAACGCTTGTCAATCCAAACAATGGAACAGCCGTCTTAAATTGGAACAAACCACGCACGACCCCACTTCCTACCTACAACGACTATTTTTACATCTACAGAGAATATCCAACGAACTTCTTCAATTTCTTGGATAGCGTTCCTTACAGTCAAACGAGTTATATCGACACCATTGATTTGTGTGACGAATTCATTCGCTACCGTGTCAATTTGGCAACCACATCCTGTAACTTCAATTCGAATCGTCCAGGTGATAATTTAAGTGACATGTTTACCCCAGACATGCCGATTATCTATTCCGTTGGTTACGACACAACAAGCTACCAGATGAACATTCAATGGAATCAAAATGGGCAAGATGATACGTATGGTTATGTCATTTACACCTTTGATGCCAACGGATTTTTGTACGAATTGGATACTGTTTACGGAATTGGTACTACAAATTATTCCTACCTCGTGAATACGCCAGGTCCATTCTCCTACTCTGTTGCAGCTTTCGATTCTTGCTTCACTGCAGCGAATCCACCAACCTTTCAAACTTCCGCGAAAGCGCTGGTGCATACCTCTATCTTGGCAAGTTACACCATCAACATGTGTGCAGAGCAAGCGAGTTTATCTTGGAGTCTGTATGGTGGAACTTCGGTGACGAACTATGAAATCTGGTCAAAGAACAACAACCAATGGACACTTTTAGGAACTTCAAATAACATGAATTTCTTAGCTCAACTGACGCGTGGACAATCGTATTGTATTTTCATCAAAGCGAATTTAAGCAATGGAAAAGTAGCTTTCTCGAATCCTTTGTGTTTCATGATGCCAAGTCCGACAGCACCGGCGTATCATTATTTTAAATTGGCAACAGTCAATGGAGCGTTCATAGAACTATACGATTACGTCGATGCGTCCGTTGGAATTACAGAAATCATCTTTGAGCGCAAGGATACACTAGGGAATTTTGTTGAAATTGGACGTGCTCCGGTTATAAATAACGTAGCTCAGTTTACGGATGAAGAGGTAGAACTAAGTTTACAAGCATGGGAATACAGAACGATGTTCGTAGATAGCTGTGGAAATCCAGGTGCGTATGCGAACACCAATAAAACGATTTTTGTCACAGGGTCTGCTGATCAATACAACATGATCAATACCATTTCATGGAATCCATACGAATTATTTGATGGTGATGTAATGGAATATCACGTCTATCGCAATACGTATGGAGCATTCGAAAATACGCCAATGGCGATTGTACCCAATAACGTTACAAGTTTGACAGATGATGTTTCTGCATTACGCACCAATGGTGAAGTCTGTTACCGAATTGAGGCAGTGGAAGGACTAAATACTTATAACTTTAGTGAAAGAAGTCGTTCCATTGATGTCTGTATTCCGTACGATCCGTTAGTCTTTGTTCCAAATGCCTTCACTCCGGATGGATTAAATCCAATTTTTTACCCAGTTGTTTCTAACGCCGATCCAAAAAACTATTCATTTAGCATCATTGATCGCTGGGGACAAATTGTCTTTGAAACATCGGATCCAACCATGGGTTGGGACGGAAAAATTTCCAGCTCAGGACTAGACGCAACGAATGATGTCTTTTTGTATCGCATTGAAATTACGACACAAACAGAAGAGTTGATTGTGAAAAGAGGATACGTGACGTTAATCAGGTAATGGCGACTAAGAAAATTTTAATCATTCAAACAGCATTTCTAGGCGATGTCATTTTGGCAACACCATTGATTGAATCATTATCCACTTCTTTTCCTTCCGCACACATCGATTTTCTCTTAAAAAAAGGAAATGAAGCATTGCTTCATGAGCATCCCAAATTACGACGTGTACTCATCTTTGATAAGTCGAAGAAGCGAAAATCACTGCTCGAATTAATTCAAGAAATTCGAAAGGAAAAGTACGATTTAGTGCTGAACCTACATCGATTCGCTTCCTCCGGACTTATCACGGTTTTATCTGGAGCAAAAGAAACGAGGGGCTTTTCAAAAAACCCGTTTTCGTTTTTCTATTCCAAAAAGTTTAAGCACTCGATCAATAATGGTCAACACGAAGTGGATCGAAACTTATCCTTAATCAAAGACCTTGTAGAAAAACAACAGCGACGTCCACAATTGTATCCTAGTCAAATAGACCTTGATTTCGTATCACAATGGAAAAATGCACCATACTATTGTTTGGCGCCTGCATCTGTTTGGTTTACAAAACAAGCTCCTCCCGCTGTTTGGCAATATGTGATGGAAAAATTCGATGAGGAAGGAATTCAATTTTATTTATTAGGCGGTTCTGACGACAATGAATTATGCGAAGGCATCAAATTGGTTAGTCAACGAAGCAACGTGCATAATTTAGCCGGAAAACTAAGTCTCATGCAATCTGCTGCGTTGATGAAGGATGCAAAACGGAATTTCGTCAACGATTCTGGTCCATTGCACATCGCATCCGCTGGAAATGCTCCAGTTAGTGCCTTCTTTTGTTCAACGACTCCAGAATTCGGTTTTGGTCCTTTGTCAGATGATTCGAATGTGATTGAATTGAAAAACTTGGCCTGTAAACCTTGCGGACTACACGGACACAAAGCTTGTCCAAAAGGACATTTTCAATGCGGAAATGGACTGATTGAGGCAATGAATCGTTAATGAAGGTGAAATGAATTCATTTGATTTTTCATTTTGAGAAGCCAAAAATAATGACTTATTACTTCCCCACCTTCAAAAACTCAACACCAATTGTGGTATGTATTCTAGAAAATAAATGCCACTGGTCAAACCAGACGTTTGAAGCTGTAAAATAAAGAAAGCGTATTCAGCTTTTCATCCTGAACATTCGTCACACTCCAAACTGACGCAAATGGTGGTCAATATGTTTGTACAGCAAATTATTCCATTCTTGAGCTGTAATCATTCCAAGGGACAATGATGGTTTCGAAGCCAATTGTTCTGGACCCAACTCTTGGATCTGTTGAATGTAGGTTTTCAATTTTGCCTTTTCGGCGTCCACATCGAATTCTTGATTGACCCGAATAAAGGTCGGAGCAGTTGGCATATTGGGTTTGTACGACGTTTCATTCACCATGGAATTTTTCAGAAAGGTTTTAATGATCCATTTCATCAACTTTCCAGGTTTATCGGTGTTCTCACCAAGAATTTGTTGGTATGGCACACAACAATGAGAAAGCATTTGTCCGACATTCATTTTTCCCCAAAGCGCTGGAGTTTCCTTTGTCAATGAATCGATTCTAGCAGCTAATGCTGTAGTCGTTTCGGCTGTGTAAATAGATGGGAAAGCCATGTGATAAAAAGTATATGAAATAAAAAAGCCATCCTCAGATGGCTTTCAATGATTATGCTAAAACTTCTTTGACCAAGTCAGCGGCTTCTTGTAGTTGCACAGCTGAATGGACATTCAGTCCTGATTCGTCGATTAATCGTTTCGCTTCAACAGCGTTTGTTCCTTGTAAACGAACAATGATTGGAACTGGAATCTCACCGATGTTTTTGTATGCATCAACGATTCCTTGCGCAACGCGGTCACAACGAACGATTCCACCAAAGATGTTGATTAAAATTGCTTTCACATTTGGATCCTTCAAGATGATGTGGAATGCTTTCTCAACGCGTTCTGCGTTTGCTGTTCCTCCAACGTCCAAGAAATTCGCTGGGTTACCACCTGAAAGTTTGATGATGTCCATCGTTGCCATTGCAAGTCCAGCACCGTTTACCATACAGCCCACGTTACCATCTAATTTCACGAAGTTTAATCCTGCCTCATCAGCTTCCACTTCTGTTGGATCTTCTTCCGTTTTATCGCGCATCGCTGCATATTCTGGGTGACGGAACAAACCGTTTCCATCCATGGTTACTTTCGCATCTACTGCGATGATTTTATCATCAGATGTTTTGAACAATGGATTGATTTCAAACATCGAAGCATCGATTCCAACGTATGCATTGTACAAGCATGGAACGAATTTGCACATTTGTTTGAACGCTTCACCTGATAATCCAAGGTTGAAAGCGATTTTACGCACTTGGAATCCTTGAA
>CANMFV010000116.1 GCA_947496835.1 Flavobacteriales bacterium
CAATTTCACTTGTTCACCTTTGTCATTTGTCAAGGTATCCGTTAATGGATTAAATCCTAAGTCACCAGCGATTGCTAATGCTGCTACCATTTCTGGAGAAGTTACAAAAGCGTGTGTGTTTGGATTTCCGTCAGCACGTTTCGAGAAATTACGGTTAAATGAGTGTACAATCGTATTTTTCTCTTGCTTCTCCGCTCCTTCTCTTGACCATTGTCCGATACATGGACCACATGCATTCGTAAATAGTTTCGTACCCATTTTTTCGAAATCTGCCAAGATTCCATCACGCTCCGCTGTAAAACGTACTTGCTCAGACCCTGGATTGATTCCAAATTCAGCTTTTGGCATGATTCCTTGAGCAACTGCTTGCTGAACGATGGAAGCTGCTCGTGCCAAATCCTCATAAGAAGAGTTTGTACATGAACCAATTAATCCCCATTCTACTTTCATGGGCCAGTTGTTCGCTGTTGCTTCCGCGCGCATTTTGGAAACAGGTGTTCCTCTATCTGGTGTAAATGGACCGTTAATATGCGGTTCCAATTCACTTAAATTAATTTCAATGATTTGATCAAAATAGGCAGAAGGATTATCATATACTTCTTGGTCACCTGTTAAATGCTCAGCGATTTGATCTGCTGCTTTCACAACTTCCTCACGCCCAGTAGCCATTAAATAGCGACGCATCGACTCATCATAACCAAAAGTTGAAGTTGTCGCGCCAATTTCAGCACCCATGTTACAAATCGTTCCTTTTCCAGTGCATGAAAGAGAGATTGCTCCTTCACCGAAATATTCAACAATTGCACCTGTTCCACCCTTAACAGTTAAGATATCTGCTACTTTTAAGATCACGTCTTTCGCAGAAGTCCAGCCACTTAATTTACCAGTTAACTTCACACCAATCAACTTTGGAAATTTCAATTCCCAAGCCATCCCTGCCATAACATCTACAGCATCTGCTCCACCAACACCAATAGCAATCATTCCAAGTCCACCAGCATTTACTGTGTGTGAATCGGTACCAATCATCATTCCACCCGGGAATGCATAGTTTTCCAATACAACTTGGTGAATGATTCCAGCTCCTGGTTTCCAAAAGCCAATTCCGTATTTGTTTGAAATCGAAGACAAGAAGTTGAAAACTTCGTTGTTTTGATTCAATGATTCTTGCAGGTCTTTACTAGCGCCTAATTTCGCTTGAATTAGGTGATCCGCATGAACCGTTGAAGGAACTGCTACTCGTTTTTTTCCGGCTTGCATGAATTGTAACAATGCCATTTGTGCTGTCGCATCTTGCATAGCTACTCGATCTGGAGCGAAATCAACGTAAGAGTTTCCGCGTTCATATGCTGCTTGAGCGTTTCCGTCCCAAAGGTGAGCGTAAAGAATTTTCTCAGATAAAGTCAATGGTCTACCAACCACTTTTCTTGCTGCTGCAATACGCTCAGGATATTGCGCGTATACCTTTTGAATCATGTCAAGATCGAATACTTTCATAGTGCCAATGTAATTTTTGATGTGCGCGCAAATTTAATGATTTTGACGCATTAAAGAAATTGAAAAGGACTGAAATATTTTTTATTCCTGAAGATTGATTGTAACTTACCTCATTAAAAATCGAATCATGCGTATTTTAATAAGGATATTTTTCATTTTTTTACTTGTCTCAGCAAGCTTTTCAGACACTGAAAAAGGGAGTGCTACTTTTTATAGTAATGCTTTCAATGGACGAAGAACCTCATCTGGAGAGGTATTCAGCAATGATTTACTTACAGCAGCACATAAATCTATTGCATTTGGAAGAATGGTGAAAGTAACCAATAGTAAAAATGATTCGGTTGTGATTCTTAAAATTAATGACCGACTCCCAAAAAGTTCAAGTCATGTTGTTGATGTGACCTTGGCTGCCGCAAAAAAACTTAATTTTGTCCGAAATGGATCTGCACCTGTCACCATAGAGGTCCTGTCAGAAAAAAATGAAGACACTAAAATGCATTAAGGAATTAACGGTTATTGATCTATCAACTGTCCTTGCTGGACCATCAGTAGGGATGTTTTTTGCTGAACTCGGGGCGAATGTAATTAAGATTGAACACCCCACAATTCCAGATGTCACTCGTTCTTGGAAATTACCTTCCGAACAACATGATGTTCCTGTTTCTGCTTACTTTTCGAGTGTCAACTACGGAAAATCCTACCTGACTTTAAACCTCTTGGATAGCGATGATTACTCAAGCTTTATCGAATTAATCAAAATTGCTGACATTTTATTGACCAACTTCAAACGAGGTGATGATCATAAATTCGGGATTGAAACCACAACGTTGCATCAACTAAACGAGCGCCTGATTGTCGGTAAAATCAGTGGATTTGGCGAAGAAAGTGACCGTGTAGCCTATGACTTGATTCTTCAGGCTGAAACTGGATTTATGTCTATGAATGGTACAACAGAATCTGGACCTGTAAAAATGCCCGTTGCGTTAATTGATATACTTGCTGGACATCAACTCAAAGAAGGACTCCTTTTAGCTTTAATGGACCGTCAACTTACCGGGAAAGGTTCTGAAGTAAGTGTTTCATTGTTCGATGCGGCGGTTTGTAGCCTTGCGAATCAAGCCTCTAATTTCTTAATGACTGGACACATTGCTAAAAGAATGGGCAGTTTACATCCAAATATTGCACCTTACGGCGAACTTTTTCAAACGAAAGATGGTGTGACTATCACTTTTGCCATCGGTTCGGATCAACACTTTGAGAAATTAGTTACTTCGCTGAATCACCCAGAACTTGCTAAAGATTCTCGTTTTATACACAACATTCAGCGAATAGAAAACCGGACTGTATTGGCCGAGATACTGCAATCAAAATTGATAAACCATCAAAGCAAAGAAATTCTTTCAGAATTACTTCTGAAGAACGTTCCGTGTGCTGAAGTAAAATCCATTGACTCGGTATTTTCAGATGAAAAAGCACAGGCATTGATTCTGACCGAAAGGATAAATGGACTTGAAACGAAACGCGTTCAAACCACTGCATTTAAAATCAACCATGATTAGAAGTCCAAAAACACAAGAGGAATGGGATTCCTATTATGACCTCCGATATACCATTTTGAGAGCCCCTTGGAATCAAGCGCGGGGTTCTGAACGCAACGAAGGAGATGAAACCGCAAAACACTTTGCTTTTTTTGACAAAGAATCAATCATTGGTGTTGGACGTCTTGACATCATGCCAAACAACGTTGGTCAAATCCGTTTTATGGCTGTTTCAGCGCAACAGCAAGGAAGAGGCATTGGAAAAAACCTCATGCTACATATGGAAACGATGGCAAAAGAAGCAAGCTGTATTGAAATCATTTTGCATGCAAGAGAAATAGCTCTTCCCTTTTACAAGAAATTGGACTATACAATTTCAGAGAAGTCGCATATTTTGTTTAATGAAATTCAACATTATTTAATGCGTAAAAAAATATGAATCTAGTTTCTGAAAATAAATTCGTTCTTGATGAATTTTATGAACTCATCACCCCTAATAAAATCACGTTGTTTGATCGAATTGCTTCAGAACGAACGCGTTATGCAACCATTGCTCTCGAAAACATTTACCAAGAACACAATGCTTCTGCGGTTTTAAGAACATGTGACTGTTTTGGTATTCAAGACTTACATGTCATTGAAAAGGATAATCAGTATCAGATTCAACGCGACATAGCTTTAGGATCTGGACGTTGGGTAGACATTCATAATTTCAACCAAGAATTTGATCCAACAAAAGAATGCATCAATCAATTAAAACAAAAAGGATATCAAATCGTCGCAACGACCCCACACACGGATGCGTATGATGTGCATAATTTACCTATTGACAAACCATTGGCTTTTTTCTTCGGTACAGAGCGGCAAGGTTTAAGTGAAGAAATGATGGAGGCTGCAGATATACATGTGCGGATTCCTATGTACGGATTTACTGAAAGTTTTAATATTTCCGTATCTGTTGCAATTTTACTGCAAACAATACGTCAGCGACTTGAGATGAGCAATCATCTTTGGAAACTCTCGGAAAACGAACAAATTGCACTTAAAATTCAATGGTGTGAGAAAATTCTTAATGGTGGTGAAGCACTTAGCAAAGAATTCCGAGCGAGGTATCAAAAAGATTGATAAATTTGTGTAGTTATTTGTCAAGATAAACAATTACTTATGGGAAAAGGAGATAAAAAAACAGCAAAAGGTAAACGTACCATGGGCTCTTATGGAGTGACCAGAAAACGAAAAGAGGAAAAAGTAGTCATTGTTCCGAAAGAAAAGAAAGTGAAAAAGGCTACAACTGAAACTGCAAAACCAGCAGCGAAAAAACCGGCAGCGAAAAAAACCGCAACCGTAAAATCTGAATAAAAAAAAGCTGTCGAATGACAGCTTTTTTTTTAACAAAATCTCACATTAATTCACATTCTTCATTTTATATGAAAAGTATTCATGAATTTTGAAACAAAGAACACAACAATGAAACATAATTTCGGCGCAGGACCCTGCATTTTACCCCAGGAAGTATTTCAACAAGCAGCAAATGCTGTATTGGATTTTAATGGACTTTCAATTTTAGAAGTGTCTCACCGCCACAAGGATTTCGTTGCGGTGATGGACGAAGCTATTGACCTAGTCAAGAAAGCATTAAATGTACCTGAAGGATA
>CANMFV010000117.1 GCA_947496835.1 Flavobacteriales bacterium
CAAAATGTCAATAAAGTTGAAACAGCTGTGCGCTTGCGACATGCTCCTTCTGGAATCATCATTGAAAACTCAGAGTCTAGATCCCAGTTGGCTAACAAAGAAAAAGCGATGCAGTTGTTGCGTTCTCAGCTATATGAATTGGAATTGCGTGAAAGATTGGAAAAACGTAATGAAATTGAGGCAGGAAAAAAGAAAATAGAGTGGGGTAGTCAAATCCGAAATTACGTGATGCAACCATATAAATTGGTGAAAGATGTGCGTACAGGAACAGAGACGAGTGATGTTGATTCCGTTATGGATGGTGGACTTGACCCTTTCTTGAAGTCCTTCTTAATGATGTACGGCTCTTAAAGAAGCGGAAGCAACTTTTCTAAGGCAATTCCCCTTGAACCTTTAAGTAAAATCAAGTTGTTTTCGAGCGTTAAATTAGGCCATTGTTCGATTAGATCTTGCGTTGTTAAAAATCCGTTCTTATTTACGCTTTGAAAGATTGGCCCAACAGTGATATACCGTAAATTGTTTTCTTGACAGAATGTTAATATTCCTTGATGTTCAGAAATCCCTTCGCTGCCCAATTCAAGCATGTCTCCCAATATGGCTATTTTTAAGCCTTGTTGGATTTCCACAAATGATTCCAAAGCAGACTTCATACTAGATGGATTCGCGTTGTAGCAATCGACGATAATTGTGTTTTTTTCGGTTTTGCTCACTTGGCTCCGATTGTTCTGCGGAACATATCCCTCAATAGCTGAATTGATGTCCTCTGGAGTTACTTGAAAAATATTTCCAAAGGAGATTGCAGCCAAGAAATTATTGAAGTTGTATTTCCCGACCAAATGCGTGTGAAGAATAGGAGAGTGGTAGTCATGATTGTGCCATGAAAAATGCACAAAAGGATCCAAGTAATTCAATTCACCTACGATTAATGAATTTGTTTTATTTCCAAAGGTGATTAAGGGTAAAGGATGTTTTTTGCAAGCGTTCATTAAAATGTCATCGTCCATGCATGCGAATAACACACCGTTTTTTTGTTGAATGGAGGTATACAATTCCGTTTTCGTTTTCAACACGCCTTCAAAATTTATAAATCCTTCTAAATGTGCCTTACCTATGTTTGTAATGATTCCGTGCGTAGGCTCAGCAATGGCACACAATTCAGCAATATCACCTGGCTTATTAGCCCCCATTTCAATAATGCCGATTTGATGTTCCTTTGTCAATCGAAGAAGTGTAAGTGGAACGCCAATATGGTTATTCAGATTACCTATAGTACAAAGTGTCTTGAATTTTTTGGAAAGCACTGCGTTTACAAGTTCTTTTGTGCTTGTTTTTCCATTACTACCAGTGATACCAATCACGGGTATGTCAAATTTATTTCGGTGGTAATTGGCTAATTGTTGAAGGTAACTAAGTGAATTATTTACATAGAATATGTTTGTATTGTTCGCAAATTCAAGTTCATCAACGATTGCGTAGGTTGCTCCAGACTCTATGGCTTGTAAAGCAAATTCATTGCCATTAAAGTGATCACCTTTTAAAGCTACAAAAAGAGAACCTGATTGAATGTTTCTTGTATCGGTGCAAATACTCGAGCATTCATAGAATAAATTAAATAAGCTTTCCATGTTGCAAAATTGCAAAAAAAAAGCCCGATTGCTCGGGCTTTTTAAAATTATTCTTTTGGACTTTTCGGTCTGGAACTTCCGACGCGATCCATCGCACAGCGGAAACCAATAGTCGCCGTTGCTTTGTCTTCATCTAGGAATCGTCTGTTACCAGAAGATAACCAATAAACTCGATCTGCCCATGAACCTCCTTTATAAACCCTTGATTTATCAGAAATCAATGTTGTTGGCCAACCAGCTATTCCAGCATTAATCATTTCATCATTTAGATTTGAATTTTCATGTTGGTTTTGGTACATAACTTGTTTGGAGTCACGTATCCCGTTATTAATTTCGTCTTTACGTTTTGTGTTATTGTAGAAAATAGATGATTCTAAATCACCATCCATATAATCAATGTAATCATCTTTACGGTAATTCAATCTTCCAGCGTTTTCTTCAACGGTTACATTTCTCCAACGTTGATTACCTTTTGTCTCGGTAATAAACTCAGTTAATCCGTTACGAAGTGTCATGATCCATGTAGTAATGGTTGGATCCGTACTGTAAGAGCTAAATTTACGTTCTAGGTAATCTTTGCTGAATAGAGCGGTATCTTGAATTCCAATGAACTCTTGAATATTTTCTCTATCAAAAGCAATCTGCATGATTTCTTCAATAGCCTTTTTGTTTGTTCCATCTTGGATTTCAGCAGGAAGGTTTTTATTAAAGAGAACACGTTCAACAAATGCACTTGCGGCAATAGTTCTACCTTGATTGTATAGAGCAATAGCCGTATCGAGCATCATATTTAATGTATCCAAAAACTCAAATTGCAAACGTTCTTGAGACGTAAATTGAGATTTGTTGGAAACATAATAACTAGAAGGTGAGTTGAATTGATAACCTCTTGGATCCTGTTTTGAATAGATTCGTGAGTTCATTGGGTTATTGTTAACCAAAGGCGCTGGACCTTTACTCATTTCACTTAAATCGTCTTGGATTTGTTTTACTTCAGCTTTTGCAGAATTATCAGCAAGAAATTTAGTAAATGCATCAACATTTTCCGTTAAAACTTTAATATCCTTACTGTTAATGTCTTTTTGGATTAGTGCGAGAATAGAGTCCATTGATTTTTTCTCAACCCCACTAATCTTACTTACCTTTTCCAATCTCTTTACTCTGTTGAACAAAGTATCTCCCTCGGCAAGCACATTTCTATTTGCAACATTTGTTTGGAAATTGCTTCCAGCACCTTGCTTGTAATTCTTGTTAGCGTAAGCTAGGTATTTAACGCGTGCAAATTCATTCACAAACTCTTTCATTCCGTGAACATCGTAAATGTTTTCATTTGCTTTAACAGGACGATCATACAATCCATCTGGAACAAGAAGTTGCGTCTGGAATTTATTACCTCTAAATGGCATGAACTCTGCTGTAGACTCACTAGACATTGGTCTATATACATCCATCACCCATTCAGAGACATTCCCCCCCATGTTGTAAAGTCCAAAATCATTAGGCCAGTAGTCATCTACTCGAGCAGTAATATCTGAACCGTCATTCAAATTCCCGGAAAGCCCCATTAAATCACCTTTTCCACGAATGAAATTGGCTTGAATTGCTCCAGCAAATTGTTCTTCTTCCTGACGAACATAGTGTCCATCCCAAGGATAAATACGACGATCGTTGATATTCTCTGATCCTTCATCCAGGTTTCCAATTAATCCAAGCGCTGCAAATTCCCATTCAGCTTCTGTTGGTAAACGGTAACTAGGTAATAAGATTCCATCTTCCATACGAACAGGACGAGTGCCTAATCTTCCATTATCTAGATCTGCATATATTGGATCGTAATTCTCTAACTGATAAGGGTCACGAGGCTCAGGGCGTTTTTTATCATTAAGCTTCGGCTTCGGCTTGTTATCTTTATTTACAACATAACCACCATCTGATTCTACGGTATAGTTTCCGTTTAGGTAGTTTTCGGTGCTGAACATATTTTGAGGTACAGAAGCATATTTTCTGTCGTAATCTTTACTATTTGCCGCCCCTAAATCTGTGCTTCCTTCTTCAGCAAAATGCCATTTTAAGATACCCTCACGTACCAAAATCGCCTCATTTACACGATCCGTTCTCCATTTACAAAAGTCGTTAGCTTGTAACCAAGAAACACCTACAACTGGATAATCTGCGTAGGATGGGTGACGAAGGTAATAATTTACATATTTTTCTCGGTATCCTAAAGCTGTTCTCCAAGATAAGGTATCTGGCAAACATTTTTTGTAAACATGAGGATACGTTTTATAATACACACGCTTCATCCAATACATGTATTCTAACCAATGTAAATTAGTTACTTCAGTTCTATCCATGTAAAAGGACGCAACCGTAACACGCGATGCACGCGCGTTCCAATCAGACATGACATCTTGCTCCGTTCTTCCCATTGTAAAAGTACCACCTTCTATCATGACCAATCCTGGTCCGGTTTCTTGTTCTTGAGCATCAAATTTCTCAAATCCACCATTTTTAAAGTTGTTATATTCCCAACCTGTTGAACTTGATCTTTCTGGAGAACAAGAAGAAAGTACCAATAGTCCAACTACTGATACTCCTAAAAATCTATTCATCAATCGCTTCATATTCTACTTTGCGTTTTATTAACGATAATAATCTTTATTACTTAATTTGTTACACTTAAAATGATGGACAAGAAATTTTTCTAAAATTCTTTGGCTTTTTCTTGCATTTAAGGTTTATCCCCATTGAAATCTCATGCGAACCACCTGAAACTCCACCTAAATTCGATACCGTTAAATCGTAACTGTATCCAACTCTAAACTTCTCTGTGCTTATACCTAGACTCAAAATAAAGGCGTCTCTGTTTCTATACCAAGCTCCGATTGTAAAACTTTCGTATTTTAAATAAGCACCAATATTGAATTCTTGAAACCCATTTTGGTATTGGTAAATAATATTAGGCATGAGCATTGTACTACTTGAGTAACGACCACGTTGTCCGAGCTTGATAGTTGCTCCCATGTGACCAGTTAAACGAATTGGTAGTCTTGAATCACC
>CANMFV010000118.1 GCA_947496835.1 Flavobacteriales bacterium
TAAAACGATGGGAACTAAGATTACGAAGGTCACACCGTTGGAAGGTGTTTGTGCCGAAACCGCAGGGGCATTGACCCTGTTTACCGTATCTCAGTTTGGAATCCCTGTTTCAACGACACACACCATTACTGGTTCAATTATTGGAGTTGGTGCCACAAAACGCCTTAGCGCAGTTCGTTGGGGAGTGACCATCAACCTTTTATGGGCATGGATTCTTACCATTCCTGTGAGCGCTGGATTAGCCGCTATTTTCTACTATCTGATTGTTTGGTTGCGCTAAGCACTTCATAACAAACTTTTTAAAGCCGCTTAAATGACGGCTTTTTTGTTTTCTAGAACATTTGTTTTGAGTTAAAATTATATTAACTTTATCCCGAATCATTATAAAAAAAATCAACTATGAGAAAATTATTACTTACTATTAGTGCTGTAGCTTTGACCTATATGTCAAATGCTCAAGTAATTGTAGCGGGGGTTTCTCCGCAGTCAATTGTTGCGAATTACACCCACACATGGGCTGGTCCTGCTGACGGTTGGGGTACTCCAGACTTTACAATTCCAGGAACCTTTATTCAAGATACATTACAATTGGCAGATGACGGTTCTACAGGTTTAAATGCGCAAGGAAATCCTGTGTCTGCATCTGGATGTAATTCACTTAATCCAGGAAGTTTAGCCGGAAAAATTGCTGTGATGTTTAGAGGTGATGGTACGACAAATCCAAATGCAGGTGCATGTGAATTTGGATTAAAAGCACTCAATGCGGAACAAGCAGGTGCAATTGGAGTTATCATCGTTAATCGAAATCCGAACGAAGTTATTAATATGGGTGCAGGTGTAAATGGAGCGAACGTAACTATACCAGTAGTATGTATTGACTTAATAAACGGTCAAACTTTAGTTGCTGCAATGGCAAATGGACCAGTTGTGATGTTCATTGGAAATAAAATTGGTTTATATCCAAACGATATTTCCTTAAATGCCAATGAAGCTTTTGCACCTAAAGGAGGAATGGTTCATTCCCTTTTAGCACAAAACGGTTCTGAATTTAATTTCGAAGTTGGTGCAAGCGTTACCAATCAAGGAAATTTAGCTCAAAATGCAATTAGTTTAAATGCCAAGGTTACAGATCCTTCTGGTGCAGTAGTATACGAGAACACGATTTCTAATTTATCTATGAATGCTGTTGACACTACAGGAATAGATGTTTATCCTGGTACGACTTATTCATTTCCTGCATTTTCACTAGCAAACTATTCTCAAGGGACCTATACATTGACTTATACAGCGGACATGGGTGTAGCGGATGATTATCCAAACGACAATGTACTTGAATTTACTTTTACCATCAATGACTCTGTTTTCTCTTATTCCACAATTGATACGGCAACAAATGCATTGGGTGCGAATAATTTCTATCGTCCTAATGGCAATACCAATACCTATTCAATCTGTACCGTGATCAATGATCCAAACGCTAGTCGCGTAGCAGCAACAGGTCTCTATTTTGCAGCTACTACTGCCGCAGGAACTACGTTAGATGGAGAAGAAATTTTGATGTCTCTGTATACTTGGGACGATTCATTCACCGACTTAAATGATGCTAATTTCCCAGCAAATAATTCTTGGTCTCTTACTGAGATTCAATCTGGATTTTATAACTACACAAGTGATTTACAAGGTGAAGTCGTTTACGGTGCTTTTAGCAACCCTGTCGTGCTTTTAGATAACCAAAGATATTTAGCATGTATTCAAACGTTTAATTTACAATTGTATTTAGGTTACGGAAACCAAAATTACACATGGAACACAGATTATTATCTTCAACCTTTATTTCCAAATGAAAGCGATTTAGATCGCTTCGCTATTGGATTTGGAAGTGATTTACCAAGTGCGCTAGGAGTTGGTCTAATTGACAAAAATAGTATCGGTCTTGGAGAAGAATCAATGATTAATGGAATGGCTTATCCTAATCCTGCAACGGATTTAGTAACGATTTCTATCGAAGGTGAAGGAGTAGCAAACTTAACGGTAACAGATGTTGCTGGAAGAGTTGCTATGACAAACACTATGTCATTATCTGCTGGTAAAGCAGAATTGAACATCGCTAACCTTGAAGCGGGTGTTTACATTTTCAACGTAGTTCTTGAAAATGGTAAAACAGCACAATTCAATGTTGTGAAAAAATAATTCGATTTTCGAATGATGAAAAGGGTCGCTCGTCGACCCTTTTTTTTTGTTCTATAGTTTTGGAAATTGTAAATCCACTAAACATGCCCAAGCTTTTATTATCTTTGTTGTCAATGAAAAAAGCAAGCTATACCGTCACCGCCGCGTTGCCCTATGCAAACGGCCCATTACACCTAGGACACGTCGCAGGAGTTTACCTTCCAGCAGATATTTTTGTTCGTTTCCTTCGTATGAATGAGCACGATGTGGTGTTTATCTGCGGGAGTGATGAACACGGTGCAGCGATTACACTTCGTGCGAAGAAAGATGGACTCACACCAAAAGACATCGTCGATAAATACCACGGAATCATCAAAGGTGCTTTTGAAAAGTTCGACATATCTTTTGATATTTTCCACCGCACTTCCAGTGAATTACACCACGAAACATCCTCCGATTTTTTCAAGAAACTACACGATCAAGGAAAGTTTATAGAAGAAACTTCCGAACAATATTACGACGAAGAATACCAACAGTTTTTAGCGGATCGCTACATCACGGGTGATTGTCCAAAATGTCAAAGTACGGGTGCATACGGAGATCAATGCGAGAAATGTGGCAGTGATTTAAGTCCGACAGATTTAATCAATCCAAAGTCTACGTTAAGTGGAAAAACACCCGTTTTAAGATCTACCTCACATTGGTACCTTCCCATGGACCAGCACGAAACGTGGTTGAAAAAATGGATTCAAAACGGAATTTTAGACGGCGTTCAACAGCACGATCCGAAGTTGTGGAGAAACCAAGTCATTGGACAATGCATGTCTTGGATCAATGGTGGATTAAGGCCTCGTGCCATGACACGCGATTTAGATTGGGGAGTAAAAGTTCCACTTCCAAATGCGGATGGAAAGGTTCTCTACGTTTGGTTAGATGCACCAATTGGCTACATTTCAGCAACCAAACAATGGGCGTTAGACAACGGAAAAGACTGGCGTAACTATTGGACTAAAGCCGAAGCCGGTGATCGAAAACTTGTTCATTTTATTGGAAAAGACAACATCGTTTTCCACGCCATCATATTCCCTATTCTCTTAAAAGACCACGGAGATTTTATTCTTCCGGATAACGTTCCTGCCTACGAATTCTTGAATTTAGAAGGAGATAAATTCTCCACTTCCCGCAATTGGGCCGTATGGTTACATGAATATTTGGAGGCATATCCAGACAAGATTGACGAATTAAAATATGTCCTCAGCGCCATTGCACCAGAAAGCAAGGATTCCGAATTTACTTGGAAAGAATTTCAAACGCGCGTCAATTCAGAATTAGCAGACATTTACGGGAATTTCGTGAATAGAACCTTGGTGTTAACACATAAATATTACGAGGGAATCGTTCCTAGTCCACTTGCCTTTAGCGCAGAAGATCAGGCGGTTTTCGAAGCAATTGAGCAAGCTCCAAGAAGGATTTCAGAATTAATGTACGCATACAAAATCCGGGAAGCACAGACCGAGATGATGCAAATCGCCCGTATCGGAAATAAATACTTGGCGGATCAAGAACCTTGGAAAGTCAACAAAACAGATCCGGAACGCGTTCAGACAATACTTTACGTTGCATTACAAATTACTGCAAACCTTCAAATCGCTACACAGATCTTCTTACCAGCAACAGCACAGAAATTAGGAAAGATGTTGAATGCCGAGAATCTCTCATGGTCCTCGTTTGGTAGTTCAACCTTATTAGCCGCCGGACACCAAATCGGCGAAGCGCACATATTATTTACAAAAATTGAAGACGAGCTTGTACAGTCAGAAGTAGAAAAACTACAAGCGAGCAATCAACTTAAATCACCTTATCCAGCTATGAAAGACCTCATCAACTTCGACGATTTTAGCAAAATGGACCTGCGCATGGGGAAAATTCTAAGTGCCGAAAAAGTAGAAAAGGCAGATAAGCTCTTAAAGCTTCAAGTTCATACGGGGATTGATGAACGAACGATTGTTTCCGGCATAGCAGCACATTATTCTCCAGAAGAAATCATTGGAAAAACGGTGTTAGTTTTATTGAATTTAGCGCCGCGTAAAATCCGCGGAATCGAATCTCAAGGAATGATTTTAATGGCAGAAAATGCGGAAGGTGCATTGAGTTTCTTGGCATCTGAAAAAGATTTTGGAGAAGGTCCAACAGTTGCTTAATAAAATTTGTTGCGAATCACAATAAATGTCGTATCTTTGTACCCTCAATGAACGCTTAACGTAGCTAAAAGGCATTGCAACTTCAGTTCACCAAAACTGAATAAATAGTATATGATAGCAATAACTAAAGATATATTGCGGGGTGGAGCAGTTGGTAGCTCGTCGGGCTCATAACCCGAAGGCCATCGGTTCGAGTCCGGTCCCCGCTACTAAGAAAAGCCAGTCAAATTTGA
>CANMFV010000119.1 GCA_947496835.1 Flavobacteriales bacterium
AATTGAGGAAAATTATACGGATTTCATCTTGAAATTTTCGTGTGATTTCACTAGTATAATGGCCTTACAAGCTGGCTTAGCAAATGCCATTGAAGCGGTTTCGAAGGAAAAACTTGGTTCTGAAGCAGATGAAATTTGGATTACTTGGGATGGAAATAAATTGAAAAGATCTGTTCCTGCGTTTGCTCGTGCAAAGGTGAAAGCATTTAAATCGAATGATTTAGAATTGTTAAAAAAAGGTACTTATACCACCGTTACACGCTTTGATCGTCCGATTGATCGTTTTGAAAATCCACTCGGAACATTGAGTAAAAACAAGCAAGCCATAGTCATGAAAGCAAGTGTGTTTAGCATTAAAGAAAACCAAGATTTACTCGAAAATACAATCTATTTAATCTCGACGAAAAACTAACGAGATTATGATTAAATTCGCTTCATATTTCATTTGAAAATTGCCTGTGAAAAACGCACTTATTTATTCTTTTACCTTGTTCTTCAGTTGCTCACTGTTTGGACAAAAATCAGAAAACTTTATTCCTAAGGATGCTGTAACAGTTTTTAGTATTAACAACATCAGTTTATTGCAAAAAATATCCATGGATGATTTAGTGCAATATGAATTCATGGAGGAAGTCCATCAGGAGTTATTCGATGGTTCAACATCGGGAAAAACCTTGAAAGATGCAGGCATTGATTTTGACCAGCGTTTAAATTTATTCTACGGTAAAACCTACCAAAATGAAATTTCAGGATTTACCTTCGGTGTTAAAAGCAGGGAACAATTGTTTCAAGTTTTTGATGATTTTCAAAAGCTAGATTTGAAATACCCAGGTGTGGATTTTTATGGTACATTCTTTAATAACTTAATCATTAAAGGAAATACAGCCATTTTAATTCGTATTGAACCGACGATGGATTACATTGACCAAATGACAGATTCGTTATGGTATGCACGTGGAAACGAAATGCCTTATGAATTATTTGATGTGGAGGAGTCTGGCTTTGAATAAGAAGAGATATTGAATGAACAAGAATTTGAAAACAATCAAGTAGTTGATGAAACAAGTTACCCAGAGGCAACAGAGAACCCCAATATTAAGAACTACTACGAGTTAAGAGATAGTGTGCAAACAGTTCTTCAAAGCAGAGAATTGAACCGTTTAATGAAAGAATTATTCGTCGATGGGGTCAATTTACATTCGCAAGATGCACGTTTTGCAAATCAATTGACTCACGAGGCAATTGGTACTTTTTATTTGGATAATTCTAGGAATTTCGAAAAATCTCAAGGACTTTGGTATTTCCAGACAGTGCTTCCTTCGCTATACAAGGACATTCAGGAACTTTACACAGGTAATGTGATTCTAGGTGATTTAATCTTGAAAGAGAACAAAGTGGAATTCCATGTGGAAGCAAATTATGGGAAAGAATTGGGGTCTATCTACAAGGAAATGAATGATTCCAAATTTGATAAACATGTTCTCAAATATATTCCACAATCTAGTACAGGATATTTTACCTACAACATTAACCTGCGTCAAGCATATGAGCAGGCCTACAAGGTAATCATGCCTGTTTTGAACGATGAAAAGAATGCGCAAATCTCCATGAATGTTCTCACCATTGAATTGTTGAATGAGTTTGTAAATAAGGATGCGTTATTTGGCACATACAAAGGAAGTATGTTCGGCACCTTCAATGGAATCAAAAAAATTAAAACCAAGAAAATTGAGTTCTACTACGATGAAGAGACTTTCGAATATGGCGAGCGCGAGGCGGAAGCTGAAGAAGACATGCCTATTTTTACGGTAGGATTTTCCATTGATCGTTCAGATATTCCGGAAAAGGTGATGAATCACATGAGTCGTTTGACTTCGAAATTTAAAAACTGCGGTGATTATTGGAAATTTGAAAATGCTATTTTGGATGCCGCCCCCATGTATTTTATTAACCGAAATGGATTGTTTATTTTAACGAATGATGAGGATTTGGCAGTGAATCATTTTGATGGCTATGGGTCTGAATCTCTTTCACGAAAAGAATGTAAGGCGGCAAAGAAAAGTGGATTCATGTATGGGCACATCGACATTCAGGAAACCTTAAATCGATTCCCAGTCGGACTGCTTAATCCAAGACAAGAGGAAATTCTTCAGTCCTTGAAAGGTAAATCAGGTCAATTCGAATTAAATTCAAGCAGTACTACAAGCGAACAAACAAAATTCAATCTGCAATATTCATTTGAAGGAGAAGAGACAACTGGTAAACACTTGTTGGACTTAATCAATTCAATTTATGTCGTGACTACTTTTAATTAATTAGCGTGTTTCGTAAAATAAGTACCCTACTTTTACTTGCCGGTGCACTTGGATTGGTGCTTTTCCTGAAAAACATCCTTTTTCAGAAACCAATCACACCAAGATTAATAGATCGACTACCATCGGCGGACTTCATTGCAACAGCAAACATTCTTGAATTAGCCAAGGAAACAAATGGAATGTTGCAGTACAACAAAATTTCAGCACGTGATTTCACAACCTATGAGTTTCTGCTTGGGCAAGGAAAAATGTATGGAATAGACCTCCAACAAAATGTGTATCTCTTTGGCAATGAGGATGGAAATTGGGGTGCAATGGCTCAATTGAGTGACAGCTCAAAAATCATGGGTGGGATCGAACGCATCCGCAAGTTTGTGAAGATTTCAGATTCAACCTTCAATGACCACAAATACTTTTACAACCTAGAAGATAAGTCATACCTTCATTATGGCGATGGATATGTACTTTTTTATAAAGGAAGTGAATTTAAAGAAGTGCTTGAGCAGGTGATTTCTGCAAAAAATAAAGGAATTAACAAGGATTGGAAGCGTTTTTTAGCGCAAAAACAGTTTAAAAATGAACATTTGGTCATATACTCAAATTGGCCTAAATTGAAATCACTCGGAATTGAAACGGCTATGTTTGCGCACGATAGTGATTCCTCAAGCTTCAAATTGAAAAGTTACTTAAAGAAAACTAAACCGCTTTATTTTAAAGAGAAGGTGAATGCTTTGAGTTATGCTTCTTCTTTAGGTACGCAACGTATGATCGATGTTCATTTGGATATCGAGGAACTCAAAAATAACAAAGAAGATTCTATGTTTGTGCAATTTTCAAAAATTGGACGTCGCTTTGGTTTTCCAATTGCAGAATTTATTCAAGCTTGGAAAGGAGATTTGTGTTTCATAGAAGGGGGCATGCAAACGGTCAAAGAACGCTACATAGAAACGGTATTGGATGAAGATTTTAACGAACAAGAAGTTTCTCGTGAAAAAGAAGTGCTCATTCCTGCTTATTCTGCCATGATTTCAATGAATGAATACGGTCAAAATTTCCTGAATAAATTGATGAAAAAGGGAATTTTACGGAAGGAAGGGGAGGATTTTCGATTCTTATTCTCTCCCTTGTTAAAATTAAAGAGGTTTGGTGACATTTACCAATTTTACTCTGGACCTTCTGCGCCTCAACTTTTGCCTAGCACGAATAATCATGTCACATGGACCTATCAAGGAACCAAGTATTTCTTTAGCATTGATTCCCTAACGAGACATGAAGTATTTGGCAGCCTTCAGATACCTGTTAGGCGGATTTTCCGGCGCAATAAATTACTTTAAATTTCAGATGCTAACGCGAAGTGAAATTCGTCTGCATGGGCTTGAATGTAGTTGAGAATTCCAGAAATTTCATCGAACTCATAACTAGAAACCAATTTTGTACGGTATTCTTTGAAATGTGAAATTCCCTTGAAGTAATTCGTGTAATGACGCTTCATCTCATTGATTCCAAGCTGCATTCCCTTCCATTTGATGCTCATTTCAAGGTGGTCACGACAGGCTTGTACTCTGTCTTCGATACTCGGCCCTGGTAGGTGGGTGCCCGTTGCCATGAAATGCTTGATTTCATTAAAAACCCATGGATAACCGATACTCGCACGTCCAATCATAATGCCATCAACACCATAACGGTTTTTGTATTCCAATGCTTTTTCCGGTGAGTCAATGTCGCCATTTCCAAAAACAGGAATGCGCATGCGTGAGTTGTTTTTCACATCTCCAATTAATGTCCAGTCTGCTTCACCTTTGTACATCTGTTTCCGCGTGCGGCCATGAATAGAAATAGCTTCAATTCCGATATCTTGCAGACGCTCTGCTGTTTCAACAACATATTTGGTGTCGTCATCCCAGCCTAAACGAGTTTTAACGGTAACAGGCAGCGATGTTGCTTTCACAATAGCCTCCGTCATGCGTACCATTTTTGGAATGTCCTGCAAAAGACCCGCACCTGCACCTTTACAGGCTACTTTCTTCACTGGACAACCATAATTAATATCTAATAAATCAGGTTGAACCTTATCGATGATTTCAGCGCATTGAATCATACTTTCAATGTCAGAACCAAAGATCTGAATCCCAATCGGACGTTCATATTCAAAAATGTCTAGTTTCTGAACACTTTTAGCGGCGTCACGAATGAGTCCTTCAGAGGAAATAAATTCAGTATACATTAAGTCTGCACCGTGCTGCTTGCACAGTGCAC
>CANMFV010000120.1 GCA_947496835.1 Flavobacteriales bacterium
AAGTGCTTGTTTGCTGATATCAGGCCTTGTTTTTTTCTATAAGGATCGGATTTGTGGATTGGTTTTAACCGAGGTGAATACGTATTTGAAAGTACCCCTTCAAGTTTCAGATATGGACTTGGTATTTTGGTCTTCTTTCCCAAATCTCTCGGTGGATTTAAATGAGTTATACATTCAAGAATCTTTTCCAAATGCGCGGGCTTCTGACACCTTATTTTACACAGAACAAGCGCGATTAACATTTAATCCATGGGATATTTATCAGGGAAGATACCACGTGAAACGGATATATGTGAACCCTGGTAAATTGGCCATTCGTTACGACGCTATGGGCAAAGAGAATTTTGATATTCTAAAACCGAGTCCGGGCACAACGAAAACGGACTTTAATTTATCATTGAAAGAAGTAAAAATCTATGGACTCCGTTGCTTGTATGAAAACGCCTCTTCCAAGCAATACCTTTCAACGACTTTTGTGAATACGCGCATAAAAGGCGACTTTTCATCTGAAGCTTTTGTGGCAACGGCAATCGGAAAAATGAAGTTAGGACGTTTAAAAAGTGGCGATATTACCTTACTACGTAATAAAAATGCGGAGTTTGATTTGGCACTTGATGTCAATCAACTGAAGGGATTATTTTCACTCAAAAATGCTGAATTAAGCATCGAACATTTACCGTTTTCCATAAAGGGAAATGTTAGTCCGGACAGTCTTCGATTTACCGTTCAATCGAAAAACATTCAATTGACGCAACTGGTAAATGAATTTTCGCTTGACGCGGCGAAAGATGTGCAAACATTCAAAGGGAGTGGAAAAGTAGATTTCCACTTGGAATTAGCAGGTGCATTGTCTGCAGTGAATCCCATTGGAATCAATGCGGACTTCGAAATTCAAAATGGGGAATTAACCGAGCCGAATCATGGATTAAGGATTCAAGACATTCAGTTAACAGGAAAATACAGTAACACTGGAGAACAAGGTGAATTTATTTCCATGAAAAATGTGCGCTTTCGTACAGCGGGCGGACCATTTTCGGGTGAAGTTGAATTGCGGGAATTTGACCAGCCGAAGGTAGAAGGCTCCGCTAAAGGGAATGTGGATTTAGCTTTGATTCATTCGATTTTTCACGTGCCTTCCATTGATGAGGTGCGCGGTAATTTGGGCATTCAAACGAACTTTAAATTAGCGACAAATGCGGCTGGGGAATTAGCGGTGGACGAATGCAATGGCCAACTCGAATTAAAAAATATTTCGTTGAAATTAATTGCGGATAAACGTCGCTTTAGCGAGGTAAATGGACGTTTATTTCTGCGTGGAAACAAGGCTGGTATCGAAAACACATCGCTTAAACTTGGTTCTAGTGATGTAACACTCAATGGTGTTTTTGAAAATGTTTTTCCATACATCAATGGGAACGACGACTTAAAAACGAGTGTCTTACTAGAAAGTAAGCACTTAAGTGTGGAAGACCTTGGCTCGACGAGTAAAGAAATGAAAATTGAGACGGGTCAAGTGTATTCCCTGCCTGACAACATTCAAGGGGAAATCAATTTGCACATTGAAAAATTGCGCTATGGAAAACACGAATTCGCGCACCTTGTCAGTAAAATGAGCATAGAACACCATCGCTTGCATTTCCCGCAAATGAGCTTGGTAAACGCAGAAGCGCTTTTAAGTGGGGAATTAATTATCGAGGAAAAAGAACCAGAAAAGTTTATCCTTACCACGCAGATTGCTGGTAAAAACCTAAAATTCAAATCGCTATTTAAAGAATGGGAGAACTTTGATCAATCGGTCATTCAAGAGCAGAATATTTCCGGTCGCGCCGAAGCTAACTTATTCTTTCGTGCGCCATTTACTTTAGCGAAAGGAATTACTTACAGTGGTATTGAAGCAAAAATCGATTTGAAAGTGTTTGACGGGCATTTAAAAAATGTTCCATCTTTCAAGGACATAACAGAAAGTTTAAAAACGAAGTCCGGAAAATTAGTGTTAGGAAAAGAAAGTATTCAGCAATTAGAAGATAAATTGAAAGACGTGGATTTTCAAACGATGGAAAATAGCATCTTCATTAAAAATGGACAAGTGGAAATTCCAAAAATGACGATTCGTTCCACAGCATTGGACATGGATGTTTCTGGTCGACATTCGTTTAATGACGAAATAGATTATCGTTTTGCTTTTCGCTTCAGGGACTTAAAAGCAATCAAGAGTCAAACAGAATTTGGTCAAGTGATGGATGATGGAACCGGAATTCGTCTTTTTCTTCGAATGCATGGAAGCTTGGATAATCCCATTTATGAATGGGATAATGCTGGACGCAAAGCACAAGCGAAGGAATACCGACAAGAGGAGAAAAGTCAAGCGAAATCTATGTTGAAAGCAGAATTCGGGTTCTTTCAAAAGGATTCTACGGTAAAAACATTTGTTCCAAAAGACGTCCCGAAGGAAGACTTGAAAATCAAATTTGGACCTGCGAGCAAACAAGACAGATTGGAAGAAAAAAAACAGACGAAAGATTCAAAATTGAAAAAGACCTTGAATTCTTGGAAGGAACAACAGGAAAAAGGACAGAAATCAGAAGTGAAACTTGGACCAGGAGGAGGTTAATGAGCTCCCTTTTTCAAAATCTCAGTAGTTGAATATCCTTGCACCAATTCAATAGTTTCAACGATTCCACCATTCTTTCGAACGAAGTCAGACCCTACAATGTAAGTAGGCTTGGATGAGTCCATCTCATTTTTATCGTAGTCTGCTCCTTTTACTAATACATCTGGATTTAAGGCAGTAATGACTTCCAACGGAGTATCCTCATTGAAAAAAACGACTAAATCAACGAATCCTAGCGCAGCAATCAGCGTGGCCCGTGCCTCATTCGGATTAATTGGGCGATTTGGTGCTTTCCCGAGTCTTCGAACAGAATCATCTGTGTTGATGGCAACGATGAGGTGCTTTCCTAAATCAGCGGCGGCGGCTAAATAACGCACATGTCCGAGGTGCAAGACATCAAAACAACCGTTCGTAAAAACGAGGGCTTCATTTTTCAGTTTGTAAAGGGCAATCCGTTTTTGTGCTTCCTCAATGGAAACTATTTTTTCTTGGATGTACGCCAATCTTGCCATGTGAATTTTTTAGAAAGGTAGTGGTTTCAAGAAATGAAACCAAGAAAATTAGTCCAATAAATTGGTGGATTCGTTTGGAAACACCAACGATGGTTTGAATGTTTTCGCTTCTTCAAAATCTAAATAGGCGTATCCAATAATGATGATGATGTCGTCAACAGCTACTCTGCGTGCTGCAGGACCATTTAAACAAATCATTCCAGACAAACGATCACCTTTGATCACATACGTCTCGAAACGTTCGCCATTATTGATGTTGACAATTTGAACACGTTCACCTTCAATCAAATTAGCAGCCTCCATTAATGCCTCATCAATGGTAATACTACCAATATAGTTCAAGTCAGCCTGTGTGACACGAACGCGGTGAATTTTAGATTTTAGAGCTTGAATTAACATAATATTTTCCGCGGCAAAAATAAATCAAATAAACGGATTAGAATAATAAATTGTCAATGAGACGCACACTTCCACAATGAGCCGCAATGCAGCAAATTTGCTTTTCTTGCCACTCGCTTAATTCACAAAGTGTTTCGGGATCTACAATAGCGAGGTATTCAAGTGATAAATCACTCGTGCTAAATAATTTTCTTGCAGCAATGACCGTATTGTCTATCGATAGTTGGTGTTTTGAAGCCTCAACGAAGCGCAATGTTTTAATGATAATCAGTGCATCTTGAAGCTCTTTTTCGTCCAAACGCATGTTTCGACTGCTCATAGCTAGTCCACTTGTTTCACGTACGGTCGGACAAGCGATAATTGTTGTTTTGAAGCCATAAAAACGCGTCAAAAGTCGAATAATTGCGAGTTGTTGGAAGTCTTTTTGTCCAAAATAGGCCTGATTTGCATCCACCAAACGAAAAAGATTGTGCACAACATGCACCACTCCTTCAAAATGTCCGGGACGAAATGCCCCTTCTAAAACACGACCAATTGACCCAAGATCCATTGGTACAAACCCATCGTTTTTGGGATAAAGTTCAGCTTCTGTAGGCGCGAAAACAACACACTGATGTAAGCCTTCCAAAAGCGACAAATCTGCCTCTAGTGTTCTTGGATATTGCTTTAAATCCTCGCTGTTGTTGAATTGTTTGGGATTCACAAAAATACTGATGAGGGTGTAATCGTTTTCCTCATTCGACTTTTTAATGAGGCTAACGTGTCCATTGTGAAGCGCACCCATCGTTGGAACGAATCCAAGTGATTGGGAGTTTTCGTTTAGCTTTTGGCGAAACTGATGCAGCTCTTCTGCGGTATGAATGACCTGAACTTTAGACATAGGATTGAAAGAATCGTCGACAAAGCTATTGCTTTTTATGAAAGTTCATTTAAATTTCTTAATTTTGTACTCCTATCACTACTGAATGGAAAAGAAAAAAATCCTGTTTATTTCGCAAGAAATCTTCCCTTTTTTACCGAAATCCGATATTTCATCGA
>CANMFV010000121.1 GCA_947496835.1 Flavobacteriales bacterium
GTGAAGAATTCCAACAATACCAATTGAACAAATCCGATTTCGATAAACGAATTACAGCAATGGTGATTGAACGCTTGATTGATTCCAGACGATAGGCGTTTAAATCATATCGAAAGCAGCGATATACATGGGATTTTCAGGTTGAAAATCACCACGTATGACCACATCCACCGGAGAAACACCCAAAATTCGGTGCATGATTCCCCAATTCATCTGATCTTTTAATTTCAAATATAGTGGATCTCGTTCATCGTTCCACCACAGCATCATTTGACGCTTTTCCATGTGCAAAACACCCGAGAAAAAAGTCTCTAGGACTTTCGGACTTTCATCCATTAAACAAACCGCTTCCGGAACTAAAAATTGATGGTTCTTCACATTGACCAATTTTCGTAATATGGGCAAATACGGCAGTGCTTTGACAAATAATCCGCCAAATTTTCCTGGAAGACGACTAATTTCCCAAGTGACGTTTGTAAACTTAGCCAAAGCCAAAAGTTTTCCATCTGGAGATCGCCAACAATGGATGGATCCATCCGTCAGGTAATCCTCAAAATAGGCCGTGTGATGTCGGTATTTGGATCGAATCAATTCGAGGTGTTCTGTTTGAATCACTTCTTTACTTAAGCCTTTCAGTTGTTTAGGGTTTACACGACTAAAGGTTTGTGTTGCCAATTTTGCCTTCGTTCGAAATCCGAATTGTTCACTCATCCATTTACTGCGTTCATTTCGCGCATCAATGTAAGCGTAACACATGTTGAGCTGACCAGGGTGTTCGTGTTCTACGCGTTGAAATACTCCTTCGATTTCTTGCTTTAATGCCGATTTCTGCATGTTTTGACGCGCTCTTCCTTTCGATTGGAAACGTTTATCAAAAGCAAAATAACGCAAATACAAACCAAATGAACGTTTACAAAAAGTAATATTCGCTAATAAATGGTCATTGCGTTTTAAAGAAAAACAAAGCGGGAAATCTGTTCGATAAATACGCTCTTTGACATCCAAATGACGGTACATGGCACCATTTGTACCCAATGTTGTTTCCTCCAATAACTGAACTAACTCCGGTGTTATTTGCTCCGAAAATTCAAATTTCATTGGAATCCGAATTTAGCTCAAGAAAATTCGTCAAAAATTGATCTAATTCCTGCAATGTTCCTGTTTGTAATTGGTGAAAAACGGGAATGTCTTGAGAAGTCAAAAACGCAGTCGTTGAAGAACCCCAAGCCAAACAATTCGCTTCGTTCGGAAGTTGATTGTGCTCCAAAAATGCCTTCGCATTACTCGGGCTCGAAAAAATATAGAGGTCACACGGTGGAATAAGCTTTGAAATCGAAGTGGTTCTATACACGATGATTTCGGTTTTCTGATTCATTGGAATGACACTCGAATATGTATTTAAACTTTGTTCACTCTTTGGAAAGAGTACATGACGCTGTCCTAACCATGATTTAAAAATCTGGGCACTTTCAGTTGGATTCCCGGCATTTGTTGCAATAAAATCACATGAAATCTGATAATTCACAGACAATTTCTCCGCCGTTTCTAGACCTGCACAAGCATATTGCACAGAACTTGGAATGATGGGATATTGACTCAAGAAAAAGTCTGCCGCTCGAATGCTTGAAAAAAAGATGACCTCATATGTTACATCAAAATGAAAAGGAACAGACTCAAATTTCAACAAAGATTCAGCAATTAATTCTCCTCCTTTGGCATCAAAGTTTTTTAGCGTTTCTCCAACTTCAGTAATTGGACGAGAGATAAAAATGCGTTTTGGGATCACTTTTTTAATTGCTGTACAATCTCCGATGCTAATTCTGTTTCCTGACCAGGAACATATGCGTAAACAGTGTTTTGTGCAGCTTCCTTTGATGATGAAGAGAAGGACACGTAAACCTGTTCATCTATGCAATACACACCTAGTGGTAACTGACAACCTCCGTCCATTTGACGAAGAACAGAACGCTCTAATCCAATGCGCGTTGCCACTTCGGTATGATGTAATTTTTGCAGGATTTCCGTTGTTACGGTATCTGAAACCCGTGTTTGTAATCCAAGTACACCTTGAGCCGGTGCTGGAATAAACGATGTCGGATCTAAGACAATTGTTTCTAGGTCCGATAAATCCAATTCCAAACGCAGGACACCAGCACGTGCTAGTAAAATGGCGTCGTATTGACCTTCACGCAGTTTGTCAATTCTCGTAGGAACATTTCCGCGTAATTCTTTGATTTCCAAATCCGGACGTTGAGCGATAATTTGTGCTTTTCTTCGAGCGGACGAGGTTCCAATCACGGCATTTTCTTTCAGATTCCAGTCTTGACTCGCATCAAACGCTCCACGTTTCATGAGTAATAATTCAGAAGCATCTTCTCGGTAAGAAACTGCGGCAATGTGTAATCCTTCTGGCTGTGTTGTTTCAAGGTCTTTATGAGAATGAACGGCTAAATCTACTTCTTCGTTTAACAAAGCTTGTTCTATTTCCTTCGTAAAGAATCCTTTTCCTTCTAGTTTATCGAAGCTCAAATCTTGAATTCGGTCACCTTGTGTGACGATGATTTGAATACTAACTTCACAACCAATCTCTTCCAATTGACGACGTACGAAGTGAGCTTGCCACAAAGCGAGGTCACTACCACGTGTGCCAATTCGGATTTTTGGATTAGTTTGCATTTTTGAGTATAATTTCTTTGGCTAGTTTCATCGGACCAGAGATGTATTTCTTCTCCATGTATCCAATGATTTTATCTAACAATTCTTTTGCTTGAGGATCAAGTTGGTCTATGTCTTCACGAAAAACGGTCTCGTAAGCCATACTCCTAATTTCTTTTACTTGTTGGGGAACGTCTTTCATCGCAATTTCCACTTTTCGTTCCTTAAACAAGTTTTCAAACGCTTCCATTGCATCCGCGATGATTTGCTCCACATGCAGAATTTCTTTCGAACGCTCTTTCAAGTTTTCGTTTGAAATCTTCTGTAAATATTCGATGGACAAGTAATTGATTGGGTGAGCTTTCAGAATGGAAGCATCTAAATCCTGAGGAATCGCTAAATCGATGATCACTCGCTCATGTACTTCGTTTTGTAAAATAAATTCGTAAAGTTCTGGTGTCAACACATGATGTTTCGCTGCAGTACAGGTAATAATGACATCAAATCCTTTATCAAATTCACCTAACTCAGAAAGTGCATATGCTGATCCTTTGATTTCATTGGCTAACTTCTCAGCGCGTTCGTGTGTTCGGTTAAACACATGGAAATTTCGGAAACCATGCTTCTTTAAAAAGCGACACATCGTTGTATTCGTCACTCCTGCACCAATGATGAGAATACGAGCATCCAACGGTATGTTCATTTGTTTCATGTGGTGATAGGCCAAAGAAACAACTGAAACTGGTTTCGTTGAAATCGACGTTTCTGTGTAGACTTGTTTGGCGCACTGAATGACTTGTTTCATCAACAAGCGAATAAAATCACCTGTTAATCCTAAATCTCTACAATGCTCAAATGCTAGTCGAACTTGTGTTATAATCTCGCGTTCACCAACAATCATGGAATCAATAGAAGATGCCACAGAAAGCGCATGTTTTACCGCTATTTTTCCGGAATACATTTCAGCACGGTGTACAAACTCTTCTAATTGAATCGGAACTAATTTCGGATAAATCAACGATAGAATTTGGTGGACATAATCAGCATCTAGTTTGTGCTGTTTGACAAACGTGATTTCAACGCGATTACACGTAGAAAGAAACTGAAGTTCATCCAGTTCCAACGCTTGCTTTAATCGATCTAAATGCGCTAATTGGTCTTCTTTCTCAATGTGTAATAAACCAATTTTATTGACGTCTAAATTTCGATGCGTAAATGCGATAATATGTAGGTCCTTCAACACAATGGCTATCTTTGACAACAAAAGTACGAGGCCACTATAGTTGTAATGTCATGGAAATGTCACGATTGATTATTTAGAATACATTCAAATAACCTACGAAGGCTGTATCTTAGTGGCATGAAAGACATAGAACTTATTTTATTTGACCTAGGCGGAGTATTGATAGACATTGACTATCAAGCAACTGAAAAAGCCTTTATTGAATTAGGAACGACTAACTTTCAAGAAACGTATACGCAATTTCAACAAAATCAAGTATTTGACTTATTCGAAACTGGTCAAATTTCCGCGCAACATTTCATCAATAAACTACTAGACACGACCCGAAAGGGAACGAGTCCAAATGAAGTGGTTCATGCTTGGAATGCTATGATTTTAAATTTTCCCGAAAAAAAGGTGCAATTACTCCTTGACCTTGCAAAAACACAGCGCATTGCTTTGTTGAGTAATACGAATGAACTACATATGGTAGAGGTTAAAAAGGAATGGTCGAAAGTCAGTCAAGTTCCATTTGCGTCCTTGTTCGAACACGTTTTTCTTTCTCATGAAATAAAACAACGCAAACCACATCCCGAAACGTTCAAATGGGTCTGTTCGCAACTAAACGTGGAGCCAGAAAAAGTTTTGTTTATCGATGATAGTCCACAACACATTGA
>CANMFV010000122.1 GCA_947496835.1 Flavobacteriales bacterium
ACCCCACTTGTAAGTTTCGATAAATTGACTGTTTTGGAAACTTCGTTCATTTTCACATCCTCTGCATATACTTCTTCGCCTGTTAGGTTCACTGCAGAAACTCTTGTTGCATAATTAAACTCAACGTTAAAAACTCCATTTGCACTTGGATTTGGCTTGATGGAAACGATCATCTCCGGTGTTTTTTCAAGCAAACCAGAGCCAGTAGGATTCCATGCTAAAGTAATATTTGTAAAATTTGCATCTGAAATGGGAGCTTGAACATCTTGAGCCGCACCTTTCACAAATGTGTACGATCGCGTTGTCGTTGCAGCCGAACCATGATTCCATGTGCTTTCAACGATGATTTTATAAGTGCCGTCGGCTACTACATTCCCTGAAGCATCCGTTCCATCCCAACTAAAACTGCGGTTTCCGAAATTTGTTAATGTTGCTCCTGTTGTTGCGCCGAGTACATTGCAATTTGCCGCCATGCAATTCCCTGCTGAGCCACCAGCTTTAACCGCCCAAACAGCTAAATGGTCGGACGTTCCTCCACCAGCGTTGCGTGCGCGTGTTTTTACGAAAGTTCCAGTGCTTGACTCAATCCATACAGCCATTACATTTTTCGTTTGCTGGTATGAAGTATGTGGGGTTTGAGAAAACGCTAAATTAAGTGTTCCAGTCGTTTGAGCGCTTAATGTTGCACAAACGAAAAGAGAAATTGAAAGAAAAAGTGATTTCATAATTTTTCAGAATTTAGAGAACAAAGGTATCTAATATATTTTAAGTTTTATTAGGCGAATAGGTTGATGCTTAGAATACATAAACAATTCGTTGCTTATTCATGCCTTTCTAAAAGTGACTTTGCTTCGACATGTTCAGGATTAATTTTTAAACATCTTTTTAATTCCCGATTAACTTTAAACTTGTTTTTGTTAAGTGTAAATTCCATTTGAGCTGCAAAGAAATGAGCATCAGCATTTCCATGATCCAAGCGATTCACCATCTGAAAATCCGACAATGCATCTTTGTACTTAGTTGAATTTTTATAAAGCATCCCACGTAAAAAGAAATTGTCCGCACTTTTAGGGTCAATCTCAATAGCTTTCGTTAAATCAGAAATTGCCCCTATCGTGTCTCCAAGATTTTCACGCATGATCGCTCGGTCAAAGTACGCGAGTGAATCTTTCGGATGTAAGACGATGATCTGTGATAAAACACCTTCGGATTCCTTGAATTGATTTCGATAACCAAATTCAGTTGCTTGTGCATATAAAATCGTTCGTTGTGTTTGACCATATGTCAACGTGGAAATCAATATACTAAATGACAAAAGATACCGCATGCGCAAAAGACTAATTGTCTAATTTCCCTTGGTAAATCCAACATTCGATTAATTGAATCGAAGAATCTGGTAGGGCTGGACCTCCATCCGGCATGAGTTTATACCCGGAATTTCGCATCGAACCTAAAACCGCATTTGCGTGAGCTGCAATGGTTGTGTGGTTAGAAAGATTGTACCCGCCTTGCTGATTTCCCGCGTTGTGACAACCCGTACATTGTTGCTCCATAAGCGGTAAAACATCATTAGCAAAAGAAACGGTTCCGTTACACGTTGGGATTTGTGAGAAGGGCGTTTTTTCTTTGGTGCAAGCACTTGCAAGAAAAAGAGAACAGAGGGCAATAAAGAGAATTCGATTCATTTTTGAGTAGATAATTGATGAAAGGTAAAGAACATAAGGAACGGTAAAAAGTGAAGTGGAATAACGAATCCAGGATAGAATTCGGAAGCATCCACGTATACTTTCTCCATAATTGGGTATAATACGCTGACAAATGTTAGGATGGAAAACGTTAATCCGAACCAAAACGTTGGATTTTGTTTGATCACCTTTGTGAATACCTGGTGACCATAATACAAAATCAAGCTAAACGAAATTAGTCCAAAAGCAACTTTCCAAATGGGTAACACTGTCGAGAAATCAAAGAGCAATTGATAATAAACATACGTGTAAAGAACTCCCAAGAAGCTGGCACTAAGTGCACTTGCTATGGCATGCTTTACATTCATTTTTTATTTTTTGACTGGTACCTGAAAAGTAACTTTCATTAAATCTGGAACAATGTTGCTTTTTTTTCCGACTTTAAATTCAATGCGATTTACGTTAAATGTACCTTTAAAGGTTAGTTGCTCACCATTCTTTACGTAGCTTGCTGGAATGGTGTATTGTTTCGTGATTCCTTTGATGGTCAAATCTCCAACAATGCTTAACTCAGTTCCTTTTTTTACCACTTTCGTAGATTTGAATTTAGCGAAAGGGAATTTAGTTCCGTCAAACCATTCGGCTGTTTGGGATTTTTTGTTCATCATTCCGTTTCCGGTAGAGATTGACTTCACATCAATTTTCAAATTGAATTGCGTCGCTTCGATATTGGCCTCATCAAATTCCACTGTTCCATCCATTGTCTTGAAAGAACCCGATGGATCTTTACTCTTAAAATCAATGGCGTAACCAGTTGTAACTTCGTAATGTGTGCTCGGCATCCAAGCGATGGATGTGGAAAGCACCGTTAGGACGATTAGTCCAATAGTGGAAATTGCTTTTTTGCTCATGATAGATGATGTTAATCGTTAGAAAATTTTCGACTTACGCTAAACCCAAATCGGAATTGACCTTCGCTCCAACTTTGGAAAGTGTAAGGTATAAACTGTGTTTCTCCGAGTCCGGCTGCGTTCGTAAAGTTGATGGTAAAGTTGTGTCCGAATGTAAACCATTCTAAAGCGATTCCCATCGAGTTTTTGTAACCTGCTGAACCATCGACTCTGATATCAGAAGGTCTAAGTGATCCATTTGAAAAGGCATAGTAATACTCTCCAATTAATGCAAAGCGACTTGTTAACTTCACGCGAAATGCTCCACCTAACGAAAACAATTCATTCATGTCATCAGAAGCAACGTAATTTCGGTGTACATACGTGGGCATCAAAGCGATGGAAACCTTGTCTCCAAAGTGACGCGCAACATTTACTTGCGTAAAGTAGGAAAATCGGTGTGCGGTTTTTGGAAAGCTATTCACTTGAGATATATCGGATGAAGCTGTCATATAGGTAAACGTTGATCCTCCGATTACCGCAAGAGATACAGGCATTTTGTTTTTCTTCTGTGTTAAGGCTCTATATTTTACAAAACCGTCTAACAAAGATCTGTATGGAGCTCCGGTTCCTTTGCAACGCCCAAATCCGATCATGAGTTTATCTGTAACGCCATATTCCAAGGCAATGCGCATGTCTGAAAGCATATCAAAACCAAACATGTTCTGGACTCCGCCATTTGTCCCACCAATATCACCAAAACGGTGTTCTATGCGAAAATCGGTAATTCCTTTAGCAATAGTTTCTACGGAATGACCAGAAATGATGCGCGTAGATGCAAACGTAATTGGTTCTTCTTCTGCATAAACTTCTTCCACAATTGTGTCTTGAGCAAAACTCAATTGACGCGAAACAAGAACGAAAATGAAGATAAATAATGTATTTTTCATATCTGCAAAGTATCAAGGAATAACTGGATATTTTTTCGTTTTTAACAATTTTAACAAGGTGTTAACGGTTGTTTTTTCTTTTTTCCGACAACCATTTTGGCACTTTTTCTTCCTTTGTAGCATCTTCACCTAACAGTTTTTCAATTAAGTCTGGACGTTTCGCTTTTGTTAAGCGCTGTCTAATCCAATCTTTGTTTTCTCGTTTATACCAGAAGAAGAATCTATTTTGATTTAATTTTTCTTCTCTTGTTTTTACCGTTTTAATTGGCTTCAATGTGTATGGGTGCAAACCTGTATAATAAATTACTTCGGCAACGGTCATTGGTGTTGGAGTGAAATCTTGCACTTGTTCCAATTGGAATCCCATGTCCTTCGTTTCTGCAGCAAGATTCGCCATGTCCTCTTCCTCACATCCCGGATGAGAAGAAATAAAATAAGGCATCAGTTGTTGTTTCAATCCATGTTTTTCGGAGAGTTTATCGTATTTCTCCTTGAATTTATGGAAGTACTTGAAGGATGGTTTTCGCATCACACGAAGTGTGGCATCTGATGTATGTTCCGGCGCAACTTTTAAACGTCCACTGACGTGACGCGTAATCACTTGTTCAATGTACCTATCGTGGTTGCCGTCTTCGTTGTTTTTATTAAAATCATCCACTAATAAATCGTAGCGAATTCCAGATCCAACAAATGCCTTTTTCACTTTTGGATGACTATCGATTTTCTGATACAACTTCGTCATCTGTTCGTGAGACGTGTCTAGGTTATTACAAATAACGGGGTGGATGCAACTAGGCGAAACGCATTTCGCACAAATCGCTTCATCCTTCCCTTTCATTTTGTACATGTTGGCCGATGGACCACCGATGTCAGAAATATATCCTCTAAAATCCGGGTGATTGACTAATTGTTCGAGTTCTCCAAGGATCGATTTTTCGCTGCGCGAAGCAATGAACTTTCCTTGGTGGGCAGAAATGGTACAGAAGCTACATCCTCCAAAGCATCCACG
>CANMFV010000123.1 GCA_947496835.1 Flavobacteriales bacterium
ATCCAAACGGAACGATTTCACTACCTTGTCGAAAGAGAATACTTTGCTTACTTTTTCTTCATAGACTCTCCAAATTTCAGCTGGAATGCGTCGAACTTCAGTTGTACCATCTTCAAAAGTGAATTCCATGATGAGAGGCATAACCAGTCCACCGACGTTTTTAAAACTGACTTCGTAAAATTGCTTGTTGGCATTCAAATAAGCTAGATCTTTGGCATCCAATTTCGCGCAAAATTCTTCGTATTCTTTTTTATCTAAAGCATCCACAAAATAGATGTTGCGTTGTCCATAAAAGTCATCAATGTTTGGATCCTTTTCGTTTACTGTTTCGGTAATACTTGTTTTATTTCGAGTATCGCCAATAAACGGGTCTTTTTGTGCGTTTTGTGCTTCCTTGATTCCTTTTTCGATTGTTGGATTCATGGTATTCAATTGAAACCACTTCACATTATCTATCGTAATGTCAACATTGTCTGTGCCATAGAACCAACCTCTCCAGAACCAGTCTAGGTCAACAGCTGAGGCATCCTCCATTGTTCGGAAGAAATCTGCTGGTGTTGGATGCTTAAATTTCCAACGTTCGCAATACGTTTTAAACGCGTAGTCAAATAATTCTCTTCCCATGATGGTTTCACGCAGAATGTTTAAAGCAGTAGCTGGTTTTCCATAGGCGTTATTACCAAACTGCATGATGGATTCAGAGTTCGTCATGATCGGTGAAATCGTGCTTTTATCGCCGCGCATGTAGTCCGCCATCATGTACGCAGGACCTCTGCGTGATGGATATCCACGTTCCCATTCTTGTTCGGTTAAATATTGAACAAACGTATTTAATCCTTCATCCATCCATGTCCATTGACGCTCATCAGAATTGATAATCATCGGGAAGAAATTGTGTCCAACCTCGTGAATAATCACCCCCCACATGCCGTATTTCTCGCCTTCTGTATAGGTTCCGTCAGATTCTGGACGTCCACCGTTAAAGCAAATCATTGGGTATTCCATTCCAATCCATTTACTATGAACCGAAATCGCCACTGGATACGGATAATCAACGGTGTATTTCGAATAAGTTTTGATGGTATGTGCCACTAATTTTGTTGAATAACGTTCCCAAAGCGGATTCCCTTCTTTTGGATAATACGACATACACAACACATTTTTTCCATTTACGGGCATGTTTTGTGCGTCCCAAATAAACTTACGGGATGTAGCGAAGGCGAAGTCGCGTACATTCGTTGCTTTGTACGTCCAGGTTTTGGTTTGTTTAGACTTGTCTAATTCTGCTTTTTCCGCTTCTGACTGAGTTACGATGATAACAGGAACATCTGATTTACGCGCTTGCTCTAAACGTTTCTTTTGATCGGCAGTTAAGATGCTTCCGTAATTTTGACATTCTCCTGTTGCTGCAACAACGTGATCCGCAGGAACAGTAATATTTACCTCGTAATCTCCAAAAGGAAGGGTGAATTCACCGCGTCCAAGAAACTGCTTATTTTGCCAACCCGTTACGTCGTTGTAGACACACATTCTTGGGAAAAACTGTGCAACAGTGTACAAGTAATTTTTGTCCTTTTCGAAATATTCATAGCCTGAACGTCCACCAACTTGCATGCGGTCATTGATGTTATACCACCATTTCACTTGAAAGGTAATGCTTGAATTCGGCATCAAGGGTTTTTCTAAATCGATGCGGAGCATGGTTTTGTTAATGAAATACCTCAGTTTCTGACCTGATGTATTGGTGATTTGCTCAATTTTAAATCCACCATCGTATTTAAAATCACGCTTGCGAATATCTCCCATTGACTTAAAGTCTTCCATTTTCTCCACCTCGATTAATTTGGTGTCAGAATTTTCATCGTAGATGTTTTGATCCAGTTGCAACCAAAGGTAATCGAGGCGATCAGGTGAGTTATTGGTGTAGGTGATCGTTTCAAATCCACTTAATTTTTGCGTTTCATCATCAATGACCAAATTCATTTTATAATCTGCTTTTTGCTGATAATAGTGATGTCCCGGTGCTCCAGAAGCAGTATGGAATTCATTTGGAGTTGGTAATTCTTGATCTAACTGTGCAAATTTCTTTTGAGCAGAAACACTCATAGAAATCAATAATACGAACGAAAGGATGATGCGTGTTTTCATGGTTTTAAAGCAAAAGATTGTTGGTAACGGTATTTAGTGAAACTGAGTGTTTCTTTTGATCCGCGGTATATGAAGCTAACTTTATTTTGTTGTTCGGGAAAGGCATCCATTAAGATGCGACATGTCACTTGAATTTGTTGATGAATTTGTTTGATGGCAGATGAAAAATAAAGTTCGATGGTCCCATTTGTCAATACTTGAAAGGACTCTATTTCCCAAATTGTTTCACAATAGGCATCAACAGTATTCGAATCAAGGCTACAACCGTAATGCAATAACAAAAATTTATTGAGGTAATTTTCGATAATATTGGTTTCGTCAGAAGATGGATTGAGTTTTTCTAACTTCGTTTTCAATCCGTAGTCTTTCATTAATGTGTATTCCAAATCGTGACTTGTTACAACCAATGATCCTTCCAGTTTTTGTCCAACTTCGTTGTAATCGATTTCTACGCTGGCAAAAAAATATTGATGTCCCCAACTAACGGAAGTCATTAGTAAACAACAGGATATTAACAGAAGTTTGAAGAACCTTTTCATGCAGTACGAAAATACAAAAATTAATGAAGTTTTAATAAGTACTATTTACTTTGGTTTTAGTACTTTCATGGCATGAAAAGATTATTCGGTTTATGCGCTTCCGTTCTGGTTCTATTTGCTTGTGCGAAGGAGCCAACAGCTTGTGAATGTGGGAAGAATTTAATGAAGAATAGCCAAGAACAGGATGCTGATTTATCGGTAGCATGCGAAAAAGCGGCTTCTTCTTTGCCTGAATCCAAGCAAATGGAATGGTACAATGCAAGCATGGAATGCATGAATGAACAAAAATGATTTCAACCATTTGTAGCACAGGTGTACCACTTACGTAGGAAATTTAACTAGTTATGATTCATAATATTTCAATTCAATCCTCGGTTTTTAATCGCTTCATGAGCGAAATTAGGGATGTGGAAATTCAGAAAGACCCCGTTCGTTTCCGCTTGAATATGGAGCGAATCGCGGAGATTTTAGGGTATGAGCTTTCTAAAAAACTGGAAGTAAGAACGTTGGAAACACAAACGCCCCTTGGAATTTCACACACCGAAGTTCCGACAGAGACACCTGTTCTAGCGACCATTTTACGTGCTGGACTCTCCATGCATAACGGACTACTTCGTATGTTTGACCGTGCAGATAGTGCGTTCATTTCAGCGTATAGAAAACATACAACGGCTGAGGATTTTGATATTCACGTTGAATATTTAGCTGCACCAAATTTGGATAAACGTATTTGGATTATTAGTGATCCAATGCTGGCAACAGGAAGTTCAATGTTGGCAGTATACAAAGCGCTTCGAAAAATGGGGGATCCAACACAGATTCATATCGTTTCTGCCATTGCAACACCAGATGCCCTCTCACTTATCAAAGCCCATTTCCCAACGAACACAGAAATTTGGGTGGGAGCAATTGACCAAGAATTAACAGCACAATCGTACATCGTTCCGGGATTAGGTGATGCAGGCGATTTAGCTTACGGAATAAAATTATAAAGATGAACTGGACAGGATTTTGGAGTATCTTTTTATTGGCGATGTTTAAATTTTCCGTTTCAACGGTTCCAGGACCAAAATTAGGAATGACTTTTTTTCAAACAGCATTAGCCGCTTTTGCGGGTGCAGCAACATGCGCATTGGTTAGTTATTTTGCAAGTGATGTTATATTACTTTTTTTGAAAAAAAGAGCTCAAAAGAAAAAAGAACTACTTGAATCTAAAGGCATAACTCCCAAGGTAAAACGAAAGTTCACATGGATGAATAAACTAGTCATTCGAATTAAGATGAAATTTGGTCAAATTGGAATCTGTTTTTATGCACCGTTTTTTCTTTCGGTTCCATTGGGAAGTATGGTTGTTGCAAAGTTCTACGGAAAACGTTGGGAGACATTTCCACTTATTTTACTCGGTCTAGCTGTGAATGCCAGTCTTACCTCAATTTTAGTCTATTTTGTATTCTAACAAACATATTTTTTTTGATTTAGACCGCACCCTTTGGGATTTCGATCGGAATTCAGAGGCTGCTCTTCGTCACATTCTCCAAGAGGAAAACTTAATTCCTCAAGTAGAATCCTTTGAGCGTTTTCATAAAGCATATGAGCGTCAAAATGCACATTTGTGGAAATTGTATGGGCGTGGTAAAATAAAAAAGGATGAACTTCGCTATGAACGCTTTCGTTCGACATTTCAAAAATTCAAGATTCGCGATGAGTCTTTGGTAAGACGTATTGGTGATGCTTATGTAGAGATTTCACCGCGTCAAACAGGACTTTTCCCCAATACTATTGAGACCTTAAAGGAATTGAAATCCATGGGGTTTTCGCTACACATTATTACCAATGGATTTC
>CANMFV010000124.1 GCA_947496835.1 Flavobacteriales bacterium
CTTCCTTTCCATTCCTTTTGGAGATGCCAGACGCATTATCTCTGCAGGACTTCCACTGGCGTTAGCGAGTGATTTCAATCCAGGATCATCCCCGAATTATGACTTAATGACCATTTTATCATTGGCATGCATCAAGCAAAAAATGACACCTGAAGAAGGAATAAATGCATTAACGATTAATGCAGCAGCAGCACTTGAATTAAGTGATAGTCATGGGAGAATTGCATTAGGTAGAAAGTCACCGATTATGTTAACAAAAGAAATTCCATCATTGGCCTATCTCGCATATGCTTTTGGAGAACAACATGTGCAACGAATTTTCATTTGATTCAGTGTAAAAATGTACCTTTGAACATAAGATGAAATACGCAATCCTAATTTGTATCGTTTATTGCACTTGCATTTTCGCATTTGGACAAAACTACTCCGCCGATCGTGAGTTACTATGGGAAATTACTGGTAATGGATTAAAGCAAAAGTCCTATTTGTTTGGTTCCTTGCATTCAAATGATAAACGACTATTTCAATTATCAGATTCCGTTTTCTCTGCGATGATCAACACAGAGAAATTAATCTTAGAAACAGATGTGTTTAGTTTATTCAATGAACTTGACACACGCACAAATTTGCCTACCACCCTTTACGATAAAAATGGCAAACCTTACACCTCTGAAATAGATGCAAGTAAAACGTTTTATGGGGATGAAGATGGAATGCCGCAATTTTTAGATGCTTACTTTCAACAATACTGTTTAAATGCCAAAAAAGAATTTATTCCTTTAGAGACCGTTAAAGAGCAGTACGATTTGCTGACAGATGAATTTCAACTCTCCGATAAAAAAATCATTGACAATGCCTTAAATAACTTCACGCACGAACGATTAATCGAACTTTACCTGAAAGGAGATTTAATCTCAATCGATAAATTCATGAAGGCGAACATGTCGGTGCAAGAAGGACTTTATGACGAAGTAATCACCAAGAGAAACGTGCATATGTCCCAAAAGCTTGATTCCATCTTGAAAACGAAAACAAGTTTTTTCTGTGCAGTAGGTGCGGGACATTTAGGCGGATCAAATGGCATCATTAATCTACTCAGGTCAAAGGGCTACAAAGTAAGATTGGTAACATGGTATCATTCCGAAAAAGCAAATCTAGATCAACTGAAAGTACGCTCGTTTAACGAGTATATTTTTCAAGATGAACATTCAGGATTAGTGGCGAAATTTGCAGGGAAGCCAATTTTATTGGAAGAAACTGATGGAATTAAACGAATTATTTACCGTGAACTAGGTCAAGGAAACACCTATGAAATATCGATTGTGCCCCTCGATACAAATTTAACACCGGAAGAAATCGCTTCCATCTACATTGCTAATCCATCAAATACAAGCACACGTGAGGTTTTACTAGACGATGGACGTGTCATCTATGAGGGATTGTCAAACAACTATCCAGAGGGTTTAAATTATGTTCAAATACAATTTAGTTCTAACTACTTTGCCGTAATCAAAGCATACGGCGGGAATAAATTCATGCATTCTAACCGTCCGAATCAATTTTTTCAAAGAGTATGGTTTGAATAGAATGCTTATCTTCGGTACATTCTTCCACCTATTACAATCAAATGAAATTTATTGATACGCTCGCAAAGAAAATCCTTGATGACTACCCTGAATTAGAACATTTAGTTGTCATCCTTCCATCTGAAAGAGCCGTAAAATACCTTGGGAATTCCTTGTTCAAATTAAATAAGGGTCCTTTGATTGCACCGGAGATGCTCACCATCGACCGCTGGGTAAGAAGTCAATTCAACAATATCATTGATCCAACAAGACTTTTGCTTGTCCTTTTTGAGAGTTATTTGCAAACCGAAGAGGGAAAAGGTCAAAGTTTTGAGTCCTTCCTAACTTGGGGTTCAACATTACTTAGTGACTTCAACGACCTTGATCGATACCTAATTGACCAAGAACAAATCTTTAAAAATTTAAAATCCATAAAAGAACTAGAAAGCTGGCAAATTGACGAGGAAAACTACAGTGAATCTCAATTAAAATTCATGGCTTTTTGGGAGCAAATCCCAAAATTACACAAGCAGTTAATGCTTGAGTTGACAAATAGATCTCAGATTACACTTTCTCAAGCATACAGAAAATTAGCAGAAGAAACCATGACCTTGATTTCATCTGGTAAGAACTATATTTTTGCTGGATTCAACGCCCTTTCCAAAGCAGAACTTCAAGTAATCAAAAATTTAATGAAGCGAGGTGATGCCGAATTTATTATCGATGCCGACATATATTATTTAGAAAATGAACAACATGAAGCTGGATCTTTTCTGAGGGATGACTTGGAATTTTTAGGCATTAAATCAGCGAGAGTTATTCATGATAACATTCAACATTCCCCCATTGATTTTACCGTAATCGAATGCGCTCAGCACACCGGGCAAATAAAAGTGGCCGCAACGGA
The DNA here is from genome assembly GCA_947496835.1 of Flavobacteriales bacterium. Lineage (GTDB taxonomy): Bacteria > Bacteroidota > Bacteroidia > Flavobacteriales_D > Crocinitomicaceae > UBA952. The sequence goes on from CANMFV010000124.1 coordinate 2,473, forward strand.
ACTTGCAAAATTGAATCAAGATGAATTAGATGAAACGTTGGTGTTACTTGCAGACGAGAGTTTAATCCATTCACTCGTGAAGAATATTCCAGCAAATGTTGGAAAGGCGAATATAACCCTCGGGCTTCCTTTGCAACAAACACCGGTTAAGTCATGGGTGGATTTATTATTTACCATTCAAGAAAACAAGAAGCGCTTTCGAACGAAAGCACTTTATTTTAAAGATTTCCAACGCATTCTAAACCATGTTTTTTGTCTTGCATGCCTTCCGGAAGAAGAAAAAAAACAATTATCGGCCATTGAACAAGATAGCATTCGAAAAAACAAAGTTTTTCAATCCGTAGATCGCCTAAATTTACCGCCTAAATCAAAAATATTATTTGAATTAGTAACCGAAGACTGGAAAGAAGATTGGCATGTTGCGCTAGGAAAAATCCGAGAATTAAATGTGCTTTTCACTGATTCATTCGACCAAATTCACGAGTTTGAACGAACGGCAGTTCAAGTATTTGATCAAGCCATGCGTGGATTTGAATCCTTACTCAGGGAGGGGATTCCTTCGATGGAAATGCGCAGTTTCAAGTTATTACTGAACCAACATTGGTCAACTTCCACCATCGCATTTCATGGTAATCCAACGAACGGACTTCAAATCATGGGTTTATTGGAAACACGGATGATAGACTTTAAAAACCTCATCATTCTTGGGCTTAATGAAGGAAAACTCCCAAATAACAATCCTATTCGAACATTGATTCCAATGGATTTACGCGCTGTTTTCAAGCTTCCGTCAACCCGTGAAAAACAAGGGTTATTTGCACACCACTTCTACCGACTATTGCATCAAGCGGAGCGCGTTTTAGCTACGTATACCGCAGCTGCAGAACAAATAGGCAGCAATGAAGCTAGTCGTTATTTGATGCAAATAGAAATGGAATTAAGAAAGGCCAATCCATCCATAACCTGGAAAAAATTGTTTTACCATGTACCTTTCGCAGATAGAGCTTCACTTAATACCACTCAAATTGAAAAAACACCGGAAGTTCTTCAACGAATACACGAGTTTTTAGAGAAACCTTTATCAGCCTCCGCATTAAACAAATACATGATTTGCCCATTGGACTATTATTACAGATATTTAGTTGAATTTGGAGAAGACAAAGAAGTGGAAGAGGAAATCGAAAATAACACTTTTGGAAGCATCATTCATACCACTTTGGAAGACTTATTTAAGCCTTTTGCACAACGCGATAAAAAAGGAGTAATCGTTGTTCCAGCCCCACCACCTGTTCGAGAAAAAGATGTGTTAAAAATGCTTGATACATTCAAGAACAGTTTATATAAAGGATTCTTGGGTCATTTTGATCAAGACGAGTCATTATTTAAGACCGGGAAAAATCGCTTGAGTTACGAGATGGCCATTGAAATCACGAAAAACGTGTTGCAGAGAGAATTGCAATTTATTCAAAGTCTAGATGAACCTCTATATATTGAACAAATTGAAGCTGAAATGCACACTGAAATACTTGTGCCCTTCCAAAATGGAACAAAAAAAATACGTTTTAAAGGATACATTGACCGCATTGACCGCATTGGTAATCGTTACCGGGTGATTGATTACAAAACAGGAAAAGTCAAAAAGGATTATGTTGAATACCAAACTTCGAGTAAAGGACTGATTCCATCTTTTCTAAAGGCGAAGCATGCCTTTCAATTATCGTTATACTGTTTGTTTTTCAAAGATCAATATGGAATGTTGCCAGACGAGGCAAAAATTACCTCCCTCATCAATGTGAATGAGGACTTCCCTTTATCCATGAAAAATGGGGTTTTATCAGATTTAGTTCCGATTGTAAATGAATTATTAAGTGAAATTCTTGTTCAACTTTTTGATGAGAATCAAGCATTCGAACATCAGCCAGATTCAGATTATTGCCAATATTGTTCTTAAACAAAAAAACCTGAAAAGAAATAAAGGAATGAATCCGTTTAGCTCTTTTCAGGTTACTGCAAGTTAAATAAAACCAAAACCGAACAAACGTTTTTGTTCCGCTTTC
>CANMFV010000125.1 GCA_947496835.1 Flavobacteriales bacterium
GTCAACATAGCTGATTCAAAATTACTTTTTTCTTCCATTTCTTTACCGGTATTTTTTCAGTAGTTATTCACAGATTTCAGGCTGCTTTTCATACATTTACGTTAGAATTCATTTATGATTAAATTATCTTTCATTTTCTGTTTTGTTTTCTGTGTTTCTATCGTTCAAGCGCAGAATAAAAAGGATGCGCATGGAAAACGAACTGGAAAGTGGGTATATACCGGTTCAGATAAACCGAGTTCGGGAATAGTAAAAACTGGAAAAGTAGAGGAGGGGCTCTATATTGAAGGAAGAAAAGAAGGCGTTTGGACGAAATACCACAAAGATGGGAAAACGCCAAAACTAAAAGGGAATTATTCGAATAATCGACCAGAAGGATTATTTTCTCGTTTTTATTCCAACGGTCAACTAATGGAACAAGGAAGCTTCGGGAAGAATGGATACAAAGGAAACCTTGTTCGTTATTTTGACAATGGACAAATAGCATATAAGGCCGTTTACAATAACGACGGACAAGAAACAGGGAAAGTTCAGTATTTTCATGAAAACGGAAAAATTGCGTTAGAATATTCCATGAAAAACGGCATCCTAACGGGAAAAGTAAATCGCTATAATACACAAGGAAATCTCATTGAATCAATGGATTTAACTGCAACAGGCGCGATATCTAATGTCAAGGTTTTTTCTAATCCACCAAAGACCATTGAGAAATCCTCATTGACTCAAACAGTAATGTACCCGCCTAAAATTGCCAATCCAAGGATGAAAGGCTTGAAATTCGTTACCAATGGGTATAATAAAGTCTATAACGATAATGATGAAATTTGGATGGAAGGAGAATTTAAAAATGGACAGTTGTGGGATGGAAAAGTATACGACTATGACGCCGATGGGATTCTACAAAAAGTGAGAATTTTTAAATTGGGACGCTATCATTCCGATGGACAGCTATAAGATTCCAATGGAATCATTAATTTTACCACCAAATTAAGCGTTATGAAAGCATATGTATTTCCCGGACAAGGTGCACAGTTCACCGGAATGGGCAAAGATTTATATGAACATTCGGATTTAGCCAAATCGATGTTCGAAAAAGCAAATGAAATTCTTGGATTCGATATCCAAAAAATCATGTTCGAAGGGAGTGAAGAGGAGTTGAAACAAACGAAAGTGACTCAACCCGCTATTTTCTTACATTCAACAATTTTAGCAGCATGTTTAGGTGAATCGTTTCAACCTACAATGGTAGCTGGACATTCTTTAGGGGAGTTTTCAGCATTAGTTGCTAATAAAACCTTGAGTTTTGAAGATGGACTTCGTTTGGTTTATCAACGCGCTATTGCGATGCAAAAAGCTTGTGAAATGCAACCTTCAACAATGGCTGCGATTCTAGGTTTGGAAGATGAGGTGGTTGAAAAAATCTGTTCTGAAATCGATGGTGTGGTTGTTCCAGCAAACTATAATTGTCCCGGACAATTGGTGATTTCAGGTGCGATTCCAGCGGTGGAGGAAGCTTGTGCTAAATTAACGGAAGCTGGCGCAAAAAGAGCGTTGATTCTTCCAGTAGGAGGGGCCTTTCATTCGCCCTTGATGGAACCAGCACGCGAAGAACTTGCAGCTGCCATCGAAGGAACTCATTTTTCACAACCAACATGTCCCGTTTATCAGAATGTTAATGCTCACGCTGTTTCTGATCCAGCAGAAATAAAAAAGAACCTGGTCTTGCAATTAACAGGCGCAGTGAAATGGACGCAAATTATGAATAACATGCTTGCAGATGGATGCAGCGAGGTGATTGAAGTTGGTCCGGGTAAAGTTTTACAAGGACTTTTCAAAAAAGTAAACCGCGAATTAGTAACAAGTAGTGCAACAATTGCTGAGTAAACAATGTCAACTATAGAAAGGCTCACAGAGATGTGAGCTTTTTTTTTGCCTTTTTTTATGGAATTTATTTAAAGTCCACATCCTATTGGAAATCCAAAAACAAAAACTATGAAAAGTTTGTTCGCAGTGTGGATGCTCGTTTTAGCAGGAAACACAATTGCTCAGTCCGTAACTGGTGACATCATCGGAAAGGTGATGAATTTCAACGACGATAAACCATTACCCAATGCTCGTGCAGTCGTAGAAGACCAAGACAAAAAATACTATGCAATGACAGGCGAGGACGGTCGCTTCAGAATTTCAAGTGTTCCCGTGGGTAAATACACGATGTATATCGTTTATAAGGCTGATTCACTCAAAGGAATACCGGTGGATGTTCCCATTGAAGCGTACTGTAATCTAGGAACGATTCTAATGAATACGAACGCAGTTCAAACTATGAAAGCAGTGCCGGTTGGTACGCGCATTCGCTTAATCTATGGTGAATTACCGGTAAAGGAATTAACTTCTAAGGATTTAGTACACAACGCAAATAAATTTGACATTAAAACACTCGCTACTTCTATGTCTTCTGAGATTAAAGTGGATGACGATGGACAATTGATGTTCCGTGGAGCACGTAAAGGAGATATGATTTATGTCTTGGATGGAATCAAAAGCAACGAAGTTTTTAGTGTTCCAAGTTGTTCCATTAATAGAATGATGGTATATACAGGTGGACTACCAGCGAAATATGGAGATACGTTAGGTGGAGCTATTGTAGTAGAAACAAAAAGTTACTTTGATTTATACCGTGCGTATATGGCTAATCAAGAGTGAAAATTCTTTGAAAATCGTGATGGCGGCAGAAATGTCGCCTTTTTTGTTGGAGTTACTTTTCTGTCAAAGTTGGATAAACAATATCCCACAGAAATAATCCATGGGCAGGGACGGAAACAGCTGCTTCGTTCCGATCTTTTGCCTCGATGATTGTGTCGATGTCTTCTGTGGTGAGATTACCTAGTCCAACTTCAACTAACGTCCCAACAATTGCTCGAACCATATTTCTTAAAAAACGATTGGCAGAGATTTCAAAGTACCAATGATCCTCCATCTGAATCCATTCTGCATGGAAAACAGTACAGATATTCGTCTTGACAACGGTGTGTAATTTCGAAAATGAACCAAAGTCCTTGGTGCCGATTAAACGAGATGCTGCTAAATTCATCGCATTCATGTCTAATTCTTGTTGGAAATACCAACTTTGATGAAGTTGAAAGGGATCTTTTTGATGGTGAATGAAATAACGATAAGTTCGTTTAGTTGCATGAAATCGCGCATGTAAATCGGAAGAAACTTTATAAGCTTGAGTTGCGCTGATATCTGGAGGAAGCATCCTATTTAACTTAAAACACAGGTGCTTTTCGTCCCAAACTTGCGGCAAATCCACGTGAAAAAAATAGGACTTTGCATGGACTCCTGCATCCGTTCTCCCGCATCCGACAATAGGAATTGTAGTATTTCCAAAAACCTTCGAAAAACAGCGCTCAATCGTCTCCTGAACACTCGGTGCGTTCGGTTGAGACTGCCAACCATTGTAAGCTGTTCCTCGGTAAGCGACTTGGACAAAATAACGTTGCATAAAGAAGCCACCAAGTTACAAAACATTGGTGGCTCCTCAAGGTACTTGATCTATTTTATTCTAAGTAAAGTTGAATTCCATATTGGGAATCTACACTATAGTCGAATGTGATTACTTGAGATCCGGAAATTCCCTTAAGGAAACTCCAAGTGATAATCCCAGTTTTCTCATCTACTTTTCCATCCACTATTTCACCTCGTTTTACTCTGATATCCTCTTGATTCGAAACGGGGAATTGGTCTTTGATAATAATCGGAATCATTGCACCACCATTGTTTTTTACTTTGATTTCCCATGTTACGTCAAATTTCTGACGCGAACCAATCGTTTTAATTTTTGATTTTTCTTTTAGTCTAGTACGTTCTACACTCACTTTGCTGTCTTTTCCAAAGGAGAACGAAAGCGTATCTTTTGTAGAGTTGACATCTAAAAACGATTTACCCATAAAGGTGCCATCGAAGTAGATGTTGGATTCCCCACTCAATAAGTTCAATTTCTCCCATCCAACAACCTGTGCTGACAAATACACGCTTGGGTCAATTTTCGGAATCACATGGTATTCATAAGAAGCAGGTAATTCATGTGTTACAATGCTCACACGATGATCCATCCCATCCGAAGGAATAGACATTTTGGACTGAATCGCATACTCCACACGCAAGTCTTTTTTGGTGATGGTCGTTGCTACAGTGTTTGCTTTATATCCAGCAGTTTCGTTTTTGAATTCCATTTTGCGTTTTTTTCCAATTTGCACCCCAGGTAAAGATTGCATCACATCCGCAGATCTTACAGGCATTCGTGAAATATCCTTTCTTGTGATGCTATTCACTTCTGTTTGAATGCCATCTACATAATATTCTTCAGCGTCTTCCGATCTTGAACCACGAACCATGACTTCTTGTAAACTTACTTCCTGAGGCTCCAAGAAAAATTTCAAATAAGTAGAGGTGATTTGTAACTGAACTGCAGTGTAACCAACATAACTAGCTGAAACGTAATTTTCACCTCTAGGAATCGTCA
>CANMFV010000126.1 GCA_947496835.1 Flavobacteriales bacterium
CACAATATTTCTCGGTTGGAACGAATTTGGTAGTAGAGTTATTGAATAAATTGGATTTCCGTTTGGATGTCTATTATTTCCGTCCGTTTATGCAGTTACGTCAAAATTTAGATGGTACAATTCAATACGTGAAACCTGAGCAAGTGAAATCATTGGTGGCATCCTCATCCATCCTATACAATACGCCAATTGGCCCAGTTAGAGCAACGTTGAATTATTTTCCAGCTCAAGAAAATCCCTTGTTTTTTCAGCTTAGTTTTGGATACATTCTCTTTAATGAACGCGCAATACGTTAGTGAAGAAGTGTAAATGTGTGCTTAAATAAGTCCTCTTGAGCGAAGGAATTCATCCAAACTTTCAATGTCACCATACAACACTTCTCTTGCCTTACTTCCTTGGAAAGAACCGATAATTCCCATTCCCTCTAATTGATCTACAATCCTTCCAGCTCTGTTATACCCTAGCTTTAATTTCCGTTGTAGTAAACTCGCTGATCCTTGCTGATTGATGACTACAATTCGAGCAGAATCAACGAACATTGGGTCAATTTCATTCATGTCGATACTGCCGCTTGATTCGCCGCCTTCTGGTGTGTACTCTGGTAGAATGAGTGCTTCGGGATATGCCCGTTGGTCGCCAATGAAACTACAAATTTCTTCTACTTCTGGAGTGTCCACGAATCCACATTGGAGACGTTTGATGTCTGAACCTGTGGAAATAAGCATGTCTCCACGTCCAATTAATTGATCTGCACCAGATGCGTCAAGGATTGTTCTTGAATCAATCTTTGAAAGGACCCGGAAAGCAATTCTCGCAGGGAAATTTGCTTTAATCATACCCGTGATGACATTCACGGAAGGACGTTGTGTTGCCACGATGAGGTGAATCCCAATCGCACGAGCAAGTTGTGCAATACGAGCAATTGGATGCTCTACTTCTTTTCCAGCAGTCATGATCAAATCTGCGAACTCATCAATAAGCACAACAATATAAGGTAAGTAACGGTGCCCTTTCTCTGGATTTAAACGTCTTGCTATGAACTTTGCATTGTATTCCTTAATGGTACGAACTCCAGCATCTTTCAATAATTCATAGCGCTCATCCATCTCAATACACAAAGAATTCAGTGTATTTACCACTTTGGATGTGTCCGTGATAATTGCGTCTTCTTCTCCCGGTAATTTGGCTAAAAAGTGACGTTCGATTTTATTGTAAAGTGTTAATTCTACCTTTTTCGGATCCACCAAGACAAACTTTACTTGTGCTGGATGTTTTTTATATAAAATCGAAATTAGAATGGCATTAAGTCCAACTGATTTCCCTTGTCCAGTAGCCCCGGCAACTAAAAGGTGAGGCATTTTGGTTAGGTCAAAAACAAATGTTTCGTTCGTAATGGTTTTCCCCATGACAATTGGTAATTCCCCATCGAAATTCTGAAATTTATCTGATGCAATCAGCGAACGCATACTCACCATTTCTGGATTCGAGTTTGGAACTTCAATACCGATGGTTCCTTTTCCAGGAATTGGTGCGATAATACGGATCCCTAATGCGGATAGGCTCAACGCGATGTCATCTTCCAAGTTTTTAATTTTCGAAATGCGAACACCGGGAGCGGGAACAATTTCATAAAGTGTCACTGTCGGACCAACAGTCGCCTTGATTTTGGCGATTTCGATTTTATAATGTTGAAGTGTTTGAACAATTTTATCCTTGTTCGTCTCAAGTTCTTCCTTACTGACAGAAATTCCACTAGTGCCGTAATCAGTCATTAAGTCTAGTGGTGGCAACACGTATCCTTCCAAGTCTTTAGTTGGATCATATTCTCCGTATTCGCTAACTAGTCTTTTAGCTAAATCATCATCATCTGACTTCTGTGTAGCATTTGCCCCCATATTTGTGGGACGAGGAGTATCTGGAATAACAATACTTGGTTCAGGTTCTGTTGCAATTTCAAATTCAAAATCATCGTCTGAATCATCCTCCTGAATGGTCAATTTAGAAGAAACACTGAGCTCACTTTCTTCAAAAAAGACATCCTCGTCCTCTTCTTCATTTTTCGAAAAATCGACGGTTTCGGAAATGACATCTGTTTTTATTTCTTCATCTTTGATCGTATTTACCACAAAGATATCTTCGTAAGCATGTCGTGGATTTTCATTTTCAGCAGTGAATGCCTCACTTTCTGACTCATTATTTTCTCGGCTAAAAATGAAATTAAGTAATTTGGAATAGTTTGGATTGAAAATTAATGTAGTAATAACGTATAAAAACACCAAACTCAAGGCAAAAGCTCCGAAACTCCCTAATGTGAGTAAAAGCCATTCATTGAGATAAAAACCAAAGGTGCCCCCGAGATAATTCAAGTTTTCACTAAAAAAACCAAGGAAAACGGATCCCCAAATCATGTAGGCGATTGAAATGGTAAATGCCCTTCCTAAGGGAACAATGGTATAATCAAAGAGGATCCGAATACCTGAAATAAACATCAAGAAACAAATCACGAATGACGTCACGCCAAATAATCGATAAATCAAAAAGTGAGAGGTCCATGCACCAAATTTACCAAGCCAATTTTGAACAGGCTCCTCTGTTCCGTCAAAAATATAATCGATGAAAGACCGTTGTAAAATACGGTCTTGGTCTGCAGTCCAAGTGAACAAGTATGATAAGCAAGCAAGAAATAAGTAAATCGAAAGTAGTGTCAAACTAGATCCTAATATCACTTTAAATCGTTTGGTGTCGAATTTTGAGGCAAAACTCCACCTATCAGCTGTTTTTTCCTTCGCGGGTTTTGTTGCTTTGCTTTCCTTTTTAGTCGTATTTGTACTAGTAGAATCCTCAGTTCTAGCAGTACTTTTCGGTGTAAATTCGTTGTCTTCCATTTGTAATATCTACAATATCCAACGAAGTTAATGGATAAGGTCACGTTCTAACGGAATTTGTCGGAATTGTATAAACAAGATTTTGTTAGTTAGTCGACTGGACAGAAGTACTTGTTTTTGCTGTTTTTTCAATAAATGCCTTCAGGCTAATTTTTTGATAATCAGCGGGGATCATAAATAATGAAAGAGGTGGGATTTTCTCATCAATGGATTCTAAGGTGTATTTGTATAATCCATTGTCATTGACAACGTAATATTGCAGGAATAATCCAGGTGCGTCATTGTAGGCTCCTAAATACTTTGCGTCGATTTTTTTGGTGTAAATCACCGTTAATTCATTCTTGGCTAATTCGTGTTTGAAACGAAGCCTTTTTCCCCGGACTCCGGCTATTCTCACATGTCCGAATTGTTTTTTAAACGTGTGAGATTTCGAGTTTGTATCCGATTCTTCTTCTTTGAATTGAATGGCAAAATTTCCTTCCTCTAATTGAATGAGAACATATTTCTTTTGCTGTGTTAAATGTTTGATGGTTTCTTGCTTTCCGAATTCTGAATTGAAATTGACAATTTTTAGAAGGGAATCTCGTGCGAACACCATCATTTTTGCTTCAACAGAATCTTTGACATCTACTCGCTCTATTCGGTAGGTTAATGTTCCATTGAAATGTGCGGAATTTTGACTCCAACCCTGAAAGTTCAGACCAAACAAAAGCATGGAAAAAAGGAGGGATTTGATCATAACAAGTTGCTTGTGAGCATGAGGAATCGTTGAACAAATATAACGAATTCTCAAGAAGTAAAATGATTCCAATTCGATAGTTCCTATAGAATGTTGTAAATTTGTCTAGCCCGATGAAAGGGAGTTTTATGAATCGTCAATTACAATTTATCTTTAATCCCTCGGAATTAGGCGCGGGAACGCGCGGTGCTTCCTTAGGTCCAGAAGCCGTTAGAGCAGCTGCAAGAGCCCAAAATTCTACCTTATTTTCGGAATACCCTGTTTATACCTTGCCAAATCGAAATGATTTGTTAGATCGTCCAACAAACTTTCCATATGCAAAACGCATTGATGGTGTTCTTCAAATTTTTGAAGGCGTCAAACAACAGGTAAAGGAGGCAATAGATTCGGGAATGTTTCCTTTAATCATTGCTGGTGATCATTCTTCTGCTGGTGGAACAATGGCTGGATTAAAATTGGCTTATCCTGGAAAACGTTTAGGTGTTTTATGGATTGATGCGCATGCAGATATTCATTCACCATACACCACTCCTTCAGGAAACATACACGGAATGCCTATTGCAACTGCGTTGGGTGTTGATCAATCAGATCTTCAAAAAAATAATTTGGACCTGACCACTATGCAATATTGGAATCAGTTAAAGAGCCATTCCTTAAAGCCTGCAGATCTTATTTACATCGGAGTGCGTGATGTGGAGGAAGAAGAGATTCATGCGATGAAGCAATTGAATCTGCGCAATTATACGGTAAAAGAATTACGGGATCGGGGATTACAAATTTGCATCGATGAAATTTCACAGAAATTACACTCATGTGACATCGTTTATGTGTCCTTTGATGTGGATTCTATGGATCCAAGTGAAACATCATTTGGTACAGGAACACC
>CANMFV010000127.1 GCA_947496835.1 Flavobacteriales bacterium
GGAAGCTATTTATTCGGTTCACTTTCCTATGAATTAAAAAATGAATTCGAAAAGCTAAACTCCAAAAACATAGATCAACTCGACTTTCCTCTTGCACACTTTTGGGTACCAAGGTTTGTTATCAAGCTAGAAAAAGAGAAATTCGAGTACCTTCAAGGTGAGCAGGACGAAGAATCGTTTCAATTTCTTAATTATTTCATGGAGGAAGAAATTGACCACAACTTTCATTCCTTCCCCTATCATTTTAAAGCACGAACATCGAAAGAACGATACATCTCCCAAGTCGAAAAGCTAAAAGCACACATTCAACGGGGTGATATTTATGAAGTGAATTATTGTCAAGAGTTTTTTGCTGAAAATGTAGCATTGGATTATCCCTTGGATACGTATTTCAAGCTTAATCGCATTACCAAAGCACCATTTTCAACCTTTCTTCAAACGGACCAGCATGTTGTTTTTTGCGGAAGTCCAGAACGTTACCTGAAGAAAGTCGGAGAGCGGATTTTATCTCAACCAATCAAAGGAACCGCGCCCAGAGGAACCAATCCGACGGAAGATGAAGCATTGAAACAACAATTAGCAACGGACCCAAAGGAACGCGCAGAAAACATCATGATTGTTGACCTTGTGCGTAACGACTTGTCACGCATCGCCAAAAAAGGAAGTGTCAAAGTGAATGAATTGTGTGGTATTCATACGTTTGAAACCGTGCATCAGATGATTTCCACTGTCGAATGCGAAGTAGAAAAAGAAGTGACTTTTTTAGACATTCTCAATGCAAGTTTTCCCATGGGAAGTATGACCGGTGCACCAAAAGTGGAGGCGATGAAAATCATAGATGAAACAGAGGACTTTAACCGAGGAATCTACTCTGGTTCTATTGGCTATATTCGTCCGAACGGGGATTTCGATTTTAATGTAGTGATTCGCAGTATGATTTATAACATCGAAAAAAAATACTTATCCTGTTCCGTTGGTGGAGCAATCACCATTCTTTCGGATCCCGAAAAAGAATACGAGGAATGTCAAACAAAAATTCAGAAAATCTTAACTGGCATGTATGCTGAATAAGTTCCAGACATACTTCCAATCTTTCATTGATAAACATCCGGCTCCACACTACTTTTTAGCCGTAAGTGGCGGACATGATTCGATGCTTTTATTGGACATCTGTCGAAGAAATTCATTTTCCATTACTGTATTACACGTAAACTATCAATTGCGCGGAGAAGAAAGCAATGGAGATCAAGCCTTTGTTGAAGCCTATTGTCAGTTACATTCCATTCCAATTCATGTTCACCGTGTTGATCTAAAAGAAAAACTAATTTCAGCTGGAAACCTGCAACAATTGGCACGCAAGGAACGTTACGACTTTTTTCAAACGCACCTGAATCACGTACCTAATTCCTATTTGTTAGTTGCGCAACATCAAGACGATCAAATAGAAACGTTTTGGCTGCAACTATTTCGTGGTGCTGGACTCTCGGGACTGCAAGGGATGTTGGAGAAAAATGGACGCATCCTTCGTCCACTCTTGTCCTTTTCAAAAAAGGAACTCGCGCAACTTTCCAACGAAGTGAACTTGAGCTGGCGAGAAGACTCCAGCAATGAAAGCACGAAGTATTTACGAAACCTTTTTCGATTGAAATTGATTCCAGCGTTGGAAGAGGAAATTCCTTCTTTACGAGACTCCATTCAACGCCTTCAGGGTGTTTTTCAATCCACATTAAAGGAAAATCAAGCAGAAATTGACGCGCTCACTGAAGGGATTCTAAAAAATAGAACGATTACTTTAGATGATATTAATCATATTACTGATTTTAAATTAGTTGAAGTATTAAAAAAACTCTCAATCCCGGTCGTTTTTGCGAAGAAAATCCCAGAACTTGTGCAAAGCGAAGCAGGAAAAAAATTGAGTTGGAAAATCAATGATGGTCCATTTCAGGCAATTGTAAAAGAACGTGATTCCTTGTCTTTCGTTTCAACGAATCCTTTACCAAGTTCTACGCCAACATTTCACGCGCAATTCATCACTGAACTTCCAAGTGAATTCGATAAAAACGACTTGTTTTTAGATCAATCCAAAATTGTTGGAGAACTCTATGTACGCCTATGGACAAAGGGTGATCGCATGCAACCCATAGGATTAAGCGGCTCGAAACTCATCTCCGATATTTTGAAGGATGACCACGTGCCAACAAGTGAAAAACTTGGAAGATTTGTCCTATGTGATGACGAAAAAATCATTTGTTGCATTGGACACCGCATTGATCGCAGAAGCATCGCAACGGAACAATCGCAGCTGATTATTCGCGTCGAAATTCAACAATAATTGGTACTTTTAAGCCATGATTTCATTGCCAAAAGATTTTATTGATCGCATCGAAGCTGGTCCATTGGGACAAACGCCTTTGCTTGCGTCACTAGACAGCGAATCACCGATTTCGATACGCTTGAATCCAAGAAAGAAATCAATTCAATTTGAAACTGAGGAAGTCGTTTCTTGGTGTCCAGATGGACGCTATTTAAAAGAACGTCCTTCCTTTACATTGGACCCACTTTTTCACGCTGGAACCTATTACCCACAAGAAGCAGGATCCATGTACATCGATGCGATTATTCGCAGCATTGAACTTCCTGAAGATCCAGTTTTATTAGATTTATGTGCTGCCCCAGGTGGAAAAAGCACCTTATTGGCGAGTTATTTAGACAATCGAGGAATGTTGATTTCCAATGAAATCATTCGTTCACGGGCCTATATTCTAGCGGAAACATTAACGAAATGGGGATACTCGAATACCTTTGTCAGCAACAATGCTCCATCGGATTTTGAAAAGCTTCACTCCTACTTCGATTTTATTTTAGTCGATGCACCTTGTTCCGGTGAAGGAATGTTCCGCAAGGATCCAAATGCTCGATTAGAATGGAGCTTGGAAAGTGCGGCGCATTGTGCGATACGTCAAGCAGATATCTTGGAATCCGTTTGGCCAAGTTTGAAAGAAGATGGCTACCTACTCTACTCGACTTGTACGTTTAATCCAGCGGAAAACGAAGCATGCATTGCTGCCTTTCTCGAAGAACACGACGCTGAAATTGTTTCCATCCCCCTCTTCGAAGGATTGATTCCTGACGTGAATGAATATGGTTACCACTTTATTCCTGGAATTGCAAAAAGCGAAGGATTTTACGCTGTTTTACTCCAAAAAAGGTCCTTTTCAGGTCAAAACAAGCGGAAATCGGGCAGAATTCAAACCTTGAGTGAAAGCGAAATCCCACTAAAAATCGAAGCAACTTTCCCGCATGACTATTTCAAGGAAGAGGAAAACATCTACGCAACAACGGAATTTTGCGTTCAACACTATGATGAAATCAGCAATGTCCTGAAATGGATGAAACGCGGGACACACATCGCCATTGAACAGCGAAAAGGCTGGCAATTGGAAATAGAATTGGCATTAAATTTCTCTTTGCATCCAGACTTACCAAACATTGAATTGAGCAGGCAAGAAGCTTTACAATACTTACATGGAGATACTTTTCCACTCGAAGGAAAACAAGGCTACACTTTACTTAGCTACGAAGGACAGCGGATTGGCATCATCAAACATTTGGGGAATCGATTTAACAATTCACATCCAAAAGAATGGCGCATCCGTATGAACATTCCAAGAAATTAGTCATGATAGAAGAAATTGCACACCAACAACTAATTGATTACATCAAGGATAAAATCAGCATTACACCTGATCACGAGTCCTTAATTAAAAGTCGTTTTCATTTACAAAAGTTAAAGAGAAAAGAATTTTTCTTGCGGGAAGGCGATGAATGTTATTCACAGGGATTCATTGTAGAAGGAACGTTTCGCGTATTTTTCATCGATCAAAAGGCTTCCGAACATGTATTGTATTTTGGATTCAAAGATTGGTGGGTTGGAGACATTGCCTCTTTCCACAGTCAAGAAGCCACGAACAAGAACATTCAGGCGATGGAAGACAGTTACCTCCTATCCTTTACCAAGGATGATTTGGAATTGCTTTTTGTTGAAGTTCCTCCATTGGAGCGACTTTTCAGAATCATGGCTCAACGCACCTTGGCGGTCCTTCAAAAACGATTCCTTTTGACAATTTCCGCAAGTGCTGAACAGCGTTTCTTGGAATTGATCCAACGTCATCCCGGAATCGAACAATTGGTTCCTCAGCATCAAATCGCGTCGTATTTAGGGATTTTACCAGAATCTTTGAGTCGAATGAAGAAGTTGTTGTATAAAAAGTAATCAGTGCTCAGTTAACAGTCCGCCACGGCGGAGAAACAGACAGATCGGGATCGACTTCAGGTATTCAAAATAGTTTTTGTAATCCTGATATACAAACGGGGAAATACCATCTATGTGTATTAAGCAACTTTTTTTATTGATTTATGAAATTATAGGCTAAATTTACTCTGAACCATTTAATAAGGCCAAGAATATCTTTACTGATTAATCGAGTTAGTAAGCGTTATTCATTGGTTA
>CANMFV010000128.1 GCA_947496835.1 Flavobacteriales bacterium
AAGAACTAAGAAAAACGCTCATTTCATCATTGAAGTAGACGGAGGAGTAAACTTAGAAACAGGCAAACAACTTGCTGATGCAGGGGCGGATGCACTTGTTGCCGGAAGTTTCGTTTTTAACTCTGTTTCCCCACAAGAAACCATCTCAAGCTTAAAATCACTTTAAGCGTAACTATAAACGGTTCTCAACGTTAACAAACCTTGTATGAAACTCGTTTCACTTTTCCTTTTATTATTTTTCGCTTCGTTGGGATTTGCTCAAACGGAATTACAACGTATGGAAGAAGCACTGAACGAACGTTTATTGACTTTACGCAGCGCAAAAACGGATGAAGAAATGGACCGCTTAAACGGTGTTTTCAAGAAAGAAATGGAAGCATTTCTTAAATTGGAAGGAGCTTTTGACTATCCATTTACCCTTTTAAAAACCATTGCAGTATTAGATAGTGAAGATGATCTTGTTCGGATCATTAACTGGAACATTGAATACACGGATTATTCCTACAGTTATGGCGGTTTTGTGCTGAAAAAAGAAGAAGGTAAAGAAAAAGTAACAGTAACTGAATTAATCGATAAACTTGATCCATATACTCCGAAACCGGAGGGAATCATCGATGCTAAAAATTGGTATGGTGCGCTTTATTACAAAATCATACCTTTTGGACATCACGGCAAAACAGAATACTTACTAGCAGGATGGGATGGTGGTACAACTGGAAGTAATTTCAAATTACTGGATGTACTCACTTTCTCAGGTAATACACCGAAATTCGGGAGTCCAGTGTTTAAATCAAATCGAACTACCGTAAAGAGAGTTGTATTTGAATATTCCAATCTTTCGAATATGAGTTTGCGCTTTGACCCGAAAAAAAGCCGAATCGTTTTTGACCATTTATCCCCTGAATCACCAGCTTTGGAAGGTGTTTACTCATACTACATTCCAGACATGAGTTATGATGCTTATCGCTATGACTTTGATGCTGAAATCTGGGTTTTACAAGAGGATGTCATCATGACCAATCCGGACGACAAAAATGAGGATAAATCATTTTACTCCTTAAATGCCCGAACAGGAAAAGTGGAAAAAAACCGATTGAACGCCAATTGGATTAGTCCACAGGACTCTGAAGTTGAATCCAATGGGACTCATGTCGCGAGAACGGATGATCCGCAACAAAATCAAGAAAAGGTAGAAGACATAAACCTGCCAAAGGCGCGTCCATTTAAACGAAGACGCTACCAAAATCCTGAAATGATGACAGATGATCGAATCAGGAAAAATAAAAAACCCACAAAAGAATAATGCAGTTAGGAAGAATCAATCAATTGACGATTAAACGTTTTGCTCCTCCAGGTGCATACCTTATCGACTTACAAGACAACGAAGTACTCTTGCCAAATAAGTACATTTTACCAGAACACGAGGAAGGCAGCATTGTCGATGTTTTTGTCATGAAAGATTCGGAAAACCGTATTGTTTGTACAACAGAAGTTCCTTATATCCTACTTGGTGAATGCCGTTACTTAGAAGTGATACACGTGAATCCATATGGTGCATTTGTTGACTGGGGCTTGGACAAAGACTTACTCGTTCCTTTTAGCGAACAAATACATCGATTGGAGCAAGAAGAGAAATACTTATTTACCTTACGTTACGATTTTGAAACAGATCGCCTGTTTGGTAGCATGAAAGTACGTAAAGTACTAGACTTGTGCGAGGACCAAGAAATGATCGGACAAGCAGTTGATTTATTAATCTGCGAAGAAGGAAATCTTGGGCGAAATGTGATAGTTAACAATCGTTACGAAGGATTGATTTTCAAGAATCAGCAATCCAAAGTGTTAGAACGTGGACAAGAAATGAAGGGTTTTGTGAGTGTCGTTCGTCCAGATGGAAAATTAGATATTCGTCTAGAGCCTATTACATTTGAAAAATACGACGAAGCTTCTCAATTTATATTGGATGAATTAACGAAAGTAAAAGTTATTCCCTTGAGTGATAGCTCCTCGCCTGAAGAAATTAGAGCGCAATTAGGTATGAGTAAGAAAACCTTCAAACAAGCCATCGGGAAATTATACAGATGGAAAAAAATCATCATCAAGGATGACTGCATTGAACTTGTCGGCTAGTTAAACTCCAAGACTTCCCAATATACTCCCCTCCTCTTTGCGTGGACCTACTCCGTATGATAAAATACGTGAAGCCAATCGTGAAATCGGCAAGGTTTGTAACCAAACCTCTCCTGGACCTTTTAACGTTGCGAAAAACATTCCTTCACCACCAAACAAGGTGTTTTTAACACCTCCAACAAATTGAATGTCGTAATCAATCTGTTGTGTGTAAGCTACGATGCAACCTGTATCTACGCGCAGAACTTCACCCGGAATCAGTGTTTTTTTCATCACGTGTCCCCCAGCATGGCAAAACGCCATTCCGTCGCCCTCTAATTTCTGCATGATAAATCCTTCGCCACCAAATAAACCTGTTCCCAATTTCCTTTGGAATTCAATCCCAATTGCCACTCCTTTTGCCGCACACAAAAAAGCATCTTTCTGACAAATGATTTTTCCATCGTATTGCGCAAGATCAATCGGAATTATTTTTCCCGGATATGGTGAGGCAAAAGCCACTTTTGCTTTCCCAAATCCTTCGTGCGTAAAAGCAGTCATAAATAGACTTTCTCCCGTTAGTAATCGTTTTCCAGCATTAAACAACTTACCCATAAATCCATTCTGCTGTTCAGAACCATCTCCGAAAATTGTTTCCATTTTAATTCCATCACTCATATACATGAAAGCTCCTGCCTCTGCTATCGCTGTTTCTTGAGGGTCTAATTCAATTTCAACATATTGCATTTCTTCTCCGTGGATGTAAAAGTCAATTTCGTGATTTGTTTTCATGGCGTTTTTTTTATCAAAAATAAGCGGAATTCAGCAAATAAAAATGAAAACAAAAAATGTTATGTGAATTATAATAATGTTTACTTTTATGGTGACAGGGACGACAGCATATGGAAGACTTTCAAGAACAACAAGGGGCCTTAGATAGAGAATTGGAGCGATTCATTGAATTGCTTGATCAACTATTGCCAAAATACCATACCCTTTTAAAGAAAGATACGCTGGATCAAAAAGAACTTGTTCGCTTAGGTGAAATCGAAACCTATTTATTAAGTCTCAATTCCAAAATAATGAAAATCAAAGGTGAATTGGAACAAAATTTATTCGGGAAATCTTTGGATACTTACTATAAATTAAAAAACCAAGCAATAGAAGGAAATCCACAATCACGCTTAAAAATGGAAAAAATGCGGGATGCATTCTCTGAAGCGTTACAAGCTGGTGATATCATCAATTTGAACTAGTACGATTAATGGCTAGCTTTTCCATCAAACTTTTCTATTTTTGCAGCGATGAACACATCTGAACAAATTGCCGTTATTGGCGGGGGTAGTTGGGCAACAGCCATAGTTAAATTACTCTGTAATACACAAGAAAAAGTAAACTGGTGGATGAGAAGCGACGAATCCGTTACTCACATACTGAACCATCGTCACAATCCAAAATATTTGCAATCTGTTGAATTGAATTTATCTAGGTTGCATATCTCAACCGACTTAACAGATATCTTACAAACATCGGATGTTGTTATTATCGCAACGCCTTCTGCTTTTTTAACCGAGACTTTCGCTCATATTTCGGATGATTTATTTCACGAGAAAGTCGTTTTCTCTGCTGTCAAAGGCATCATTCCAGAATTCAATGCCATTCCTGCTCGTTTTATTCATAAAACACTTGGGGTTCCCTATGAAAAAATAGGAATTATTTGCGGTCCGTGTCACGCGGAAGAAGTTGCACTTGAACGCTTGTCGTACTTAACTATTGCGTGCAGCGATCAATCCATTGCTGGAAACATGGCTGATGCGCTGGCTTGCCGTTACATCAAAACGACACTATCAGACGACTTATTCGGAACGGAGATTTCTGCCGTATTAAAAAACGTATATGCGCTAGCCGCTGGTATTTGTCATGGTGTTGGATATGGCGACAACTTTCAAGCAGTTTTAATTTCTAATGCAATCCAAGAAATTGAACGATTTATCGATGTGGTAAGTCCGGTTCATAGGGATACAAAATCGAGCGCTTATTTAGGGGATTTATTAGTAACCGCTTATTCGAATTTCTCGCGCAATAGAACATTCGGATTCATGATTGGCAAAGGATATTCTGTTAAATCTGCACAATTAGAAATGAACATGATTGCCGAAGGCTATTACGCAACGAATAGTTTAACAGAAATAAATAAGAAATTTGAGGTGGACATGCCAATCCTAAACGCCGTCTACCGCATATTATATGGCGGAATTTCACCTGTTAAAGAAATGAACCTACTTGCTGAAAAATTATCTTAAAACCAGACCCGATGCTTGTTTTTAAATTTGGAGGTGCATCTGTTAAAGATGCAGACGCTATTCGAAATGTTGCCTCTATTCTTTCCCTTTACCCT
>CANMFV010000129.1 GCA_947496835.1 Flavobacteriales bacterium
GGCGGATTGATATTGTTGGTGTTAATAGACAATATTTCAGTCAATAAACGGTATTTAAACAATGAATTGCCTGGTGATCAGATGTCGAGTTATGTAATTGCATCTGATGCATCTGTACCTTACGGACCAAGTACGGCAGACATGAGTATCTTGACAAGAGAGAAGTCATACTCTCAAGATGAACAGTCGATTTTTTCCAAAATGGCAACGAATGAGTATTACAAAGACGCGTTAGATCAGGAAATGAATGCTGTGTACGCAAAATTCGGCGCATTAAATTTGAATACGGATTACCGCGTATTGAACTTCTCGAATCCATTTGCAGAAACTGGGACAAGTTATTTTCATAAAAGTATAGGTGGCTACCACGGGGCAAAGTTAAAACGCTATCAGGAATTAGTTGATTTCAATATTTTGAATGAAATGCAGCAATTGAACCAGGAGATAAGTACAGAAAAGAATGTTCTTTTAAGAAAGTATGCAAGTCAAATGGAAATGACTCAGGAAATGGCGCAAAAGATTTTTGATACGATTTCTGTTGAGTCTTTGGCGGTGTCAGACAAAAATCCAGTGATAAATATGTTAAACACTAAATACATCGTAGTAAATCCATCCTCTAAAGCCATTCGTAATACCAATGCAAATGGTGCAGTGTGGTTCGTTAATTCTGTGAAATGGGTTGCTAATGCGAATGAAGAAATACGCTCTTTGAAGAACTGTGACACGAAAAAACAAGCCATCGTTCATCAGGAGTTTAAATCACTGGCTTCAGGGATAAATGTTGACTCAACAGCAACGATTCATCAAACGAAATATGCAACTACTGAACTGTCGTATACTAGTAAAAGTAAGACAGATCAACTAGCCGTGTTTAGTGAGATTTACTATCCTGAAGGTTGGAACTGTTATGTGGATGGAAAAGAAATCCAAACCATACGAGCAAACTACATTTTACGTGCTGCTAAAATACCAAAGGGGTCACATCAAATTGAGTGGAAATTTGAGCCAAAGGCATTTCAGACAGGAAGTAACTTGTCTTTTGCTGGATCAAGTTTGCTTTTGTTAGCATGCATCGGTGTATTTTGGATAAATCGCAAAGTGACACCAACCGAGGAAGCTTAGTTTAAACGATTGAGTATATCGTCTATTGCACGAACGCCGAAGTTTCCGCTTTCCCATGCATGAATGATGTTTTTGTCCTTACTTAAAATAATGCAAGGAAATCCTCCTTGTGCCATTATGATCCAATTATCAGGATTGTTTGATAGTTGCACGTCAATTTTCGGATCTAATTTCGATCGAAATGCTTGCATTGTTTGTTTCGATTTTGCTACCACAACATAACGTATAATTAGTTCTGGGTAGTTTTCTTTTAAATTGTTCATGAGTTTGATGGTTTCATGACAATAAGGACAACTCGGCAAAACGACGATATTTACCGCAAGCTTAGAGGGGAATTTATCGAGTTGTTTTGGTTGGAAATGAACATTTACGAAGTCACCTTGATAAATCGGATAAACCGCAAAATAAGTTCCAACAGGCAATAAACAAAGAAGAGTCATGCTTACCCACTTTTTGACGCGGTGTTGGATTTTTCTATGAAAAGTATACACGAGAATGAATCCAAGGATAGCCATCATTAAATAAGGGATTA
This sequence comes from Flavobacteriales bacterium, assembly GCA_947496835.1. GTDB lineage: Bacteria > Bacteroidota > Bacteroidia > Flavobacteriales_D > Crocinitomicaceae > UBA952. The sequence goes on from CANMFV010000129.1 coordinate 1,655, forward strand.
ATTTTGCAGCCGTCCAGGAAAACCCAAGGTTTAAGAAGATTGTTTCGAAAAAATTCATTTAGTTAAGTTTTTTTTTAAAAAAAAGGGGGCAGTGCCCCCTTCCAATAATTTTGAAATAAAATTATTGAATTTCACATACTACTCCTGCAACATTTCCAGCTTCACAAGCAGCTTTAACATCTTTTTTCTTACCATTCAAAACAGTCTCAGAAGATGCACTGATACCATCAATTGTTACAGTACATTTACATGTGTAGTCTTTTGCACAAGACACCATCATCAATGAAGCAAAAGCTCCTAAAATAATTGTTTTTTTCATTTTAATTTGTTTAAAAGGTTAATTAATACTTAACAAAAATACAAAAATTTTTAATATTCAAACTTTTTTCAAATATTATTTCATTGTTATCTTTTTTTTCCTTATTTATGAAGGATTAATCATACATGCAACATTTATTTTTTTCTGGGATTCGCGTTAGTTTATGTCAATGGTATGTGTTTTGCACGAGTGAATAATAAACAAAAAAGAGTCATGCTTACCCAATTTTGACGTGTTGTTGGATATTTCTTTGAGTGAATTCAAGGATATCCGTCATTAAATAAGGGATTAACTTTGCTGCAGTCAAGTAAAACCCAAGATTTAAGTAGATTGTTTTGAGAAAATTCTTGTGTTGAGTTTTTTTAAAAAAAAAAGGGAGCAAAGCCCCCTTTAAATGATACTGATATCAAATTATTGAATTGCGCATTTAGTTTCGTACAATCCTGTTACAGATACGTTTAATAACTCGCAAGCAGCTTCTACATCTTTTTTCTTACCATTTAATGGGTAATTTTCAGTAACGTTAACTGTTCCAGTAGTAGTACATTTACACGTGTAATCTTTCACACAAGACACCATCAAAAGTGAAGCGAATGCTCCTAAAATAATTGTTTTTTTCATTTTAAAACGTTTTAAAAGGTTAATTAATACTTTGCAAAAATGTAAAAATATTTAATACTCAAACTTTTTTCATTTTTATTCTAAGGTTAAATTTATTCCCGAAGGGTTTTTTAATGGAATTACACACAATTTTTTTTCTAGGATTGGCGCTAGTCTAGTCAACGGTATATGTTTTACACTATTGAATAAGAAACAAAAAAGTCTTCTTATCATTATTCTACACGTTGAATATATGTCATGCTCCATCAAATCGAAGTAAAATGATCAATCCAGGATGTTTTTTCTTTAGGAACGAGCAAGTAATTCGCATATTCTTGATGTAGACCAAGATCGTTAAGTGAAATTTCAATAAGTTTCGGATGCCTCACTTGATAATAGTGGTAATCCGTCCAAGTATTTAATGTTTCCTGACAATTATTAGCAATTTCAGGGTAAATTTCAATCATGATTAGGGGTCTATTTTCCTTGAAAATCCCACTGCTATCTGCAAGAATTAGGTGTTCATTGTGTTCAGTATCCAATTTAATTAAATCGAATGACGCTACATTGTTTTGCTTCAGGAATGTGGATAATCGACAAACTTCTACTTTGTAAATCTCTGTTTTCAATCTACCATGAGTGTCCTGTAAACTACTTGACCCATTTAAATTGTGCAATAACCAAGGAAACTTGGAATGCGATGCTTCATGAAATTCTAGTTGAGCATCTTGATCGCTCATTGCAAGTTCATGAACGTTCACATTACTGATTCGGTTGAGTGTAATATTTTTTCTCAAAAAAAATACTGCACCTTTACCAGGTTCAAAAGCATGGATTTCAATGTTTGGATTGATTTTGGCAGCCATCACAGTATAAAGTCCAATGTTTGCGCCTACATCGAGAAAACATCTTGCATTTTCTGCAAGGTTTGAAAACAACCAATTGTATTCATATGCGTCCACACCATTATAAAACATATTTTTTGTGACATAACAGGTTTGATTTGTATGTAAATAAAATACGTTTGAATCAACGGAAAAACGAATGTTTCCACTGACAGACATGAGTTCTTTACCTGATATTAAATAAAACCACTTTGTGAATGGCCTCAGTAAGGCATTAACCCAAGAAATATAAATGATGCGATAAAGTAAAGACATGTGGACCTAAAAAGCTTAAAGTTATTAAATTTGAGCGAAACTAGTAAACAACTAAGTAGGATGCAAGCCACAAAACCGACACTTACCTATTTTTACCCACATGCGTCTACTTTTATACTTCGAGATTTAGAATTGTTGTCTAATGATTATGATGTTCAACCGTATGAATTTTCATTGAAAATCAAATGGCAAGTACCTTTTGAATTTTTAAAGCAGTTATTTTTTTTGATTTTCAAAGCCAAGGGAACTTTTTTTGTTTGTCATTTTGCAGGTTATGCATCCTTACTTCCTGTAATCGTTGGTCGGTTAATTGGTAAAAAAGTATTTGTCATTGTAGCAGGTAATGATGGTTCAAAATTCATGGATTTCCGCTACGGTAATTACACAAAAAAAATGCTCGGCTGGGCAACCAAAACATCGTTGCGATATGCTACGCACATTATGCCAGTTGCGCAAGGACTTGTTTATCAAGATTACATTTATTATGCTGGCGGTGCACCTGCGCAAGGCTTTCACTTTTTTGCTCCGAAAACGAAACACATTCCTTATTCGGTAATTCCTTACGGATTTGATACGGCATTATTTGCGTTGAATCAATCTATTACCAGAAAGGAAAAGAGCTTCATTACTATTGGAAATTTAAAAGATCCATATTGTTTTTTTAGAAAGGGCTTTGACTTAATTTTAGAATTAGCAGAGAGAAATCCAACTTGGAACTTTACAATTATTGGATGGGAGGCAAATGATAA
>CANMFV010000130.1 GCA_947496835.1 Flavobacteriales bacterium
AATCATCCAAGGTTTACAGAAAGAAACGAAAACAACCATCACTATTGAAGAATTAGCAACGGGTGAAGGTCGTGTTCAAATCCTTTCTACAAACGGTGATGATATGAATGAAGCAATTCGCCTGATTCGTTTAATCGCTTTCCCTCCACAAGTGGAAGATGGAGCGACTTACGAAGGTAAAGTGAAATCAGTGAAGGACTTCGGTTGTTTCGTTGAAATCCTTACTGGTACAGACGGATTAATTCACATTTCTGAATTTAGCTGGGAGAAAGTAGCTAAAATGGAAGATGTAGTGAAAGAAGGTGATGTATTGACATTTAAAGTAATGGGTCGCGATCCAAAAACAAAAAAATGGAAATTGTCTCGTAAAGTTCTTTTACCGAAACCAGAGCGTCCAGCAGATACAGTTGATGCGCCTCAAGCGTAATTAACACTTAAGTTATACACAAAGGCGGCCTCGGTCGCCTTTTTTAATGATAAGAACATCTTAAATACACATTGATTTCTTACATTTACAAAAAATAATTATTATGAAAAGATTTTTACTTGTTTTAATCGTATTTATTGGTTTTCAAGGCTTTAGTCAAGCATTTGAGTCCTTTAACTTTACCGGTGCAGCCAATGCAAATGGTTGGGCATCTCACAGTGGTACAGCGGGTGAATTGGTAGCTATTACCACTCCTTCGACTTCTGGAAGTAGTTTGTCTTACGCAGGTTTGCAAGCATCCGCAGGAAATCGAATCAATTTGACATCTACTGGAACCGAGGATATTAATAAAGCATATGTTCCTACTGGTACTACTGCGTATGTGTCCTTTTTACTGAATGTACAAAACACAACTGGTTTAACAACAGCAGGTGCTTATTTTACAGGATTTGGTGGGACATCAGGAGCAACGGTGAGTATCTATTTCCCTCGTATATTTATTAAGTTAGGAGCAACTCCGGGAACTTTCCAAGTAGGTGTTTTAAATACATCCGGTGGAGTTGTAACCCCAACATTCGTTTCAACAGAATTTACACCAGGTACAACCTTATTTATTGTCGCAAAAGTATCTGCTCCAGCTGTTGCAGGGGTAATTACTTCTTCTTTGTGGGTGAATCCAATTCCTGGAGGAGCAGAAACAGCAGCTGCAGTAACGAATGCGGGAGGAACTAGTGCTTGGCCAGCCAATGGCGTTCAGTCTGTATTTTTACGTCAAGCAGCTGGAACAGGGAATTTAGAAGTGGACGAAATTCGTGCAGGAACAACTTGGGCTTCAGTTACACCAGCAGCTGCAAGTAGTTGCGTTACGTATAATACGATTACGGCAACCGCTTGTTCTTCTTATACATTAAATACACAAACGTACAACTCAACTGGAACCTATATCCAAACATTAGCGAATGCGAATGCTGCGGGATGTGACTCTATCATCAACTTAAACCTGACAATCAACAATTCCAATGGTTCGACTTTGAACATTACCAACTGTGGTCCATATACGTTAAACAACCAAACGTATAGCGCTACTGGTGCTTACACGCAATTAACTCAAAATATAGCGGGTTGTGACAGTACGATTACCTTGAATTTAACCATTGTTGGTTCCTTGACTTATTATCAAGATTTAGACAACGACGGTTACGGAAACGCAGCGGTTTCTCAAACGGGTTGTGCTGCCATTGCTGGTTATGTAACGAATAGTTCTGATTGCAATGACAACAATAACGCTGTTTATCCTGGAGCTGTTGATATTGCTGGAAACGGAATTGACGAAGATTGCAATGGTTTTGATGCACCGTTACAATTGGGCATCTACCAATTTGCTGGCACCTTGGATTGCGCGACCCAAGACGTAGCTGCTACTAACACCAGTGCTAATTGGTTCTTCTCTGACTTTGCATCTCAAGGTAATTTGTGTGCGGCAGGAGGAGGTATTTTTAACCGTAGTGATTGGAATCAAACATCATTTATAAACCTGAATCAATACAATGAGTTTTCCATTAGTGGTGCAAATTGTACCAATTTGAATTTGTCAAAATTAGCGTTAAATCACCGAACGAGTTCAACGGGCGGAACACCAACTATTTTTGTGCGTTCAAGTCTAGATAATTTTGGATCAGACATCGACACTATTGCATCTTCTTGGAATGGCAATGTCTTACTTACGGACACAATCAGTCTTCCCGCTACTTTTGCCAACTTAAGTTCAGTTACTTTTCGATTTTATGTCATTAACCAAGCAACTTCTGGCTCGACCTTACGTATGGACAACGTTTCTTTGTGGGGGAATACGATTTCAGTCACACCAACTTTGTTTTACGCTGATGCGGACAATGATGGTTTTGGAGATTTAACCAATGATTCACTTTCTTGTTCAGCTCCTGTCGGTTACGTAGCAAACAGCACTGATTGCAACGATGCAGATGCAGCGATTAATCCAAATACTGTTTGGTACATGGACATGGACGGTGACCTTCTAGGTGATTTGATGACAAATTTCACAGGTTGTACGCCACCAACTGGATACGTGTTGACTTCAGGAGATTGTGACGATTCAAATGCTTCCATTACAGTTCCAACAACATACTATTCAGATGTGGATCAAGATGGATTCGGTGACGATGCAACAGCTGCAGATTTCTGTGTGACTCCTCCAAGTATGGTGGCTATCGGTGGAGATTGCAACGATAACAACAATGCAATTTATCCTGGTGCTCCAGAAATTTGTGACGGATTCGATAACAATTGTAATGGTACAAATGACGAAGGATTAATCTTCAACACATACTACCTAGATTCAGATAATGATCAATTTGGAGCAGGACTTGGATTGGTTTCTTGTCAAACAATTCCACTTCCAGGGTATGTTTTGGTGAATGGTGACTGTGACGACACGAATCCAAATGTATTCCCAGGAGCAACTGAAATTTTAGATAATAACATCGATGAAAACTGCGATGGAGTAGACGGATACCTTGGATTATCTGATTTGACGAATGTTCAAATTGGACTCGTTCCAAATCCATCTAACGGTGCTTTTGCTGTTCAATTCAACACCGAAGTGGCAAAAGCAATGATCCAAGTAACAGACATGAATGGAAAAGCATTGTTCCAAGAGTTGATGAATGGAGCGAGCCTTGAAGTAAGTAACTTAAAACTTTCTACCGGTGCATACTTGGTTCACGTAACACTTGAAAATCAAAAAGAAATCCTCCGTTTGATCATTCAATAAGCGCGAAGTATTTTAAGAATATAAAGAAAAGGCCGTAAGGCCTTTTTTTGTAACTTGTTGTTTCATTTTTCGTCTAACTTTGCATGAATTATTTTACGACTTATTATGTGGAAATCCTCATTATCTTTTCTATTATTATTTGTTTCTAGCAGTATCCTTGCCCAAGATTACTGGCAACAAGAGGTGAATTACACCATTCAAGTTAGACTCAATGATAACAATCATACCTTAAGTGGATACGAAGTATTTGAATACGTAAACAACTCACCAAATACCTTGGACCGCATTTACATGCACGTCTGGCCAAATGCATATAAAGATGCTAGTTCAGCCTTGGCAAAACAATTGTACCGTCAAGGGGATGGTAAATTAACCTTCGCAAAAGAGGAGGACCGTGGATACATCGATTCCTTGAATTTTAAAACCGATGGAACGCCATTAAAATGGGAATTTGATGCCGTCCATCCGGATATCTGTGTGATTTACCTAAATACACCTTTACGGAATGGAGATCGCGTTCGAATTACGACGCCATTCAAAGTGAAGATTCCTTCGGGTGAAATTTCGCGCATGGGACACATCGGACAATCCTACCAAATCACACAGTGGTACCCAAAACCTGCGGTCTATGACAAAAATGGTTGGAATGCCATTCCTTATTTGAATCAAGGTGAATTCTATTCCGAATATGGTTCTTACGACGTAAGTATCACTTTGCCGAAGAATTATATCGTCGGTGCAACGGGTGACTTGCAAACAAAAAGTGAAGTGGCTTTCTTGGATGAACAAATAAAACGCACCAATGAAAATTTAACTGCATGGTCTGAAAAATCAGAAAAGGAAAAATCAACGTTCCCTGAATCTTCATCCGAATTGAAAACCATTCGGTTTACACAAAGCCAGGTGCACGATTTTGCATGGTTTGCGGACAAGCGTTATGGTGTTTTAAAGGGAGAAGTAGAATTGCCTCACTCCAAACGAAAAGTGACTTCATGGGCTTTGTTTACGCCTCAAAATGCAAAATATTGGAAAAATGCCATCGAATACATAAACGATGGAACATATTATTATTCCCTGTGGAATGGAGACTATCCATACAACCAAGTTACCGCAGTTGATGGAACCATCAGCGCCGGTGGAGGAATGGAATATCCAAATGTAACGGTGATTGGTAATGCGAGTTCGAAAGAGGAATTAGAAGTGGTGATTGTTCACGAAGTTGGACACAACTGGTTCTACGGTGTACTGGGTTCCAACGAGC
>CANMFV010000131.1 GCA_947496835.1 Flavobacteriales bacterium
ACAGATTTGATGGTGGTTTCACTTATTTAATCAAAAACGATATGATGGTCGATGTCTCAGGGGGGGTTGGATTGACCGAAAGTACGCACAAAAACTACATTTCCTTAGGATTTTCTTATCGATTTAAAGCTAAAAGATAATAACCTAAACATATTAACTTTGTAGGCTCAAAAACATTTCATTGAGTTTGAAAAAAGCATTCTAATAAATGTGATACTATTGTTTTTGCATCCCGCATTCCAGCTCAAATTGCGCTAAAAATTGAAGCATGAATGCATGTCGTTCTTCTGCAAGTGTACGAGCAGTTGCTGTTTCCATACGGTCTTTGAGTAACAAGAGTTTTTCGTAGAAATGATTGATGGTGTGGCTCTTCGCCGCTGCGTATTCCTCTTTGCTGTCATGAAGTAGGGGAGCGATGCTCGGATCGTACAGTGGACGTGCTTTGCTACCTCCATAAGAAAATGCACGTGCAATGCCAATCGCTCCGATAGCATCCAAACGATCTGCATCTCGGACAATCTTTCCTTCGATGGAAGTTGCTTCGTCGGAAACGAGCGCGCCTTTATAGGAAACTACTTGGACAATCTTCGCAACACGGTCAGCGATTTCGAAGGGACAATTTAATTTATTGAGTAAATTCAAAACCTCACGGGAACCTGCGTCAAAATCCCCGCCATTGTATTTGTGGTCTGAATAGTCGTGAAGGAGTGCTGCCAATGAAATTTCATCTGCGTTTCCACCTTCTTGGGATTGTAAGTAAAGTGCTGTTTGCCAAACACGCTTAATATGAAACCAATCATGGCTACCCTCTAATCCGGTGAATTTTGCTTCAACGAGCTGGGCAACTTGATCGATTAAATGAGTCATTAGATTTTGGAAATGCGTTGCGTCTTAGCAACACCGTTTATGGTAAAACGAACGAGGTAGATTCCTGTTGGAAGCGCTTCGACATTCATAAATGAAGTAGAACTAGATAAAACACGCATTCCATTTAAGTCCAACACTTCTAATTGCTCTATTTTTTCAGAACTTGAAACATGTATCACATCAGTCGCTGGATTTGGATAAACCATATAAGAAACAACATTCGGTTCCTGAAGCCCAACTGGATCTTCTTTGCGCACTTCAATGTCATCGATGTATAATTTGAACCCATCCAACGTCCTATTGACAAAAGCCACGTAAATCGTTTGGTCAAAGTACCCTTTCGTGAATAAATTCACCTCGCGATTCGTCCATTCAAAGTTTTCTTCTTTGATGTATCCAATCGTATCTGTGAAACTAGTAAGTTGATTGTCAGTCGTCGAAACCAACACTAAATAATCATCTGGATAGGAAGGATCATGTGATTTTGCGTTCCATTGAATGTAATTTCCAAAAGCACCAAGTGCAAGGGGAGGAGTAATCATCCAACGACTAGCCGAATCCAACGCGGTAAAAAAGGAGGTCGAAGCAGCAACAGTGTCCGAAGCATTTTCAGGGTCAACTGTAGTAATCCATGCACTTGTAAATTCAGCAACTGTAGGATCTGGTGTGTTTCCATCGTTATCGACAATCGTATAATTCGCGGGTATTCCTTGCTGGAAATCTGTTGAGAAGATGACCGTTTGTGCGGAAATCCCTATTGAACAAGAGATAAGTATAAAAAGAAGAAGTTGTTTCATGTGGTAAAGTTAACTTTTAATGTGCCATTATACAAGAACACGAATCGAGTTTACATTTGTTACTAATCGACCAAAGTAATCAGGATGTCATTGAATTCTTGGTAAAAGGCATCGAATTCAACAAGGTGTTTTTTGTAAAAGGCGTAAATCGTTGGCCAATCAGCTTTTTCGTAAAAATTCACGTTCTGAAGTTCCCAGGAAATTCGTCCGATTATTTGACCTTCGGCATTGTGAAAACGTTGATCCCATTTCGTTGGAATGGACATCGCGTTTTCCAAGACCACTTTCAGCTCCGTCAATTGTTCCCAAACAATGGCTTGAATCCCAGCGTCTTTGAATTGAATGTCGTAACAAATAGCCGTTTGATTTCCCGTGCAAATCATCCGCAGATACGTATTTTTCACTTGTGTGGGATAACTTGCCCAATTCACTCTGCGGCCAGTACTCGACATTTGTCCGCGCATGTGGTCTTTAAATCCAGACCAAAATGCTTCATTAAATGCCTTGCGTTCTTCCTTTGGAAGCATGTTTACTTATTTCCTTTCGCGTAATCCGCTAAAAACTGCTGCAAACCTAAATCCGTTAATGGATGTTTTGCCAACGCTTTGATGGCACTCAATGGACCAGTCATTACGTCTGCACCAATTTCAGCGCAGTGAATGATGTGCATTGGGTGACGAACAGATGCGGCAAGAATTTGTGTGTCAAACGCATAGTTATCGTAAATCACTCGGATTTGTTGAATCAATTGGATTCCATCGGTGGAAACGTCATCAAGACGACCTAAAAACGGAGAAATGTATGTGGCTCCTGCTTTTGCAGCCAATAATGCTTGTCCGGAAGAGAAGATTAAGGTACAATTTGTACGAATTCCTTTTGATGCAAAGTATTTGATCGCTTTGATTCCTTCTAAAATCATTGGTATTTTCACCACGATGTTTTTGTGCAAAGCAGCCAATTGTTCTCCTTCACGCACCATTCCTTCGAAATCGGTAGAAATAACTTCCGCACTAACTGGACCATCAACGATGTTACAAATCGCCACGTAGTGATTCAATATGTTCTCGGCTCCAGTAATTCCTTCCTTCGCCATCAAAGATGGATTTGTCGTAACACCATCAAGGATTCCTAAGTCGTATGCTTCTTTAATTTCAGCTAGGTTAGCTGTGTCGATGAAAAAATTCATGGGTCTTATTTTTTATTTTTATTCATTTCCAATTGCTTGCGTTGCATTTCTTCCAATTTTTCTTGGAAACGCGATTTTTTCTTTACTTTATCACCTCCTGTAGCCTTGTTTGCTTTGCGTTCAGCCATTTTTACTTTAAGTTTCTCTTCATCTACAAAGAATCGTTTGATGACAACCATCATTAAAATCGATATCAAAGTTGAAATAAAGTAGTAATAACTTAATCCAGCTGAGTAATTGTTGAAGAAGAAAATCATCATTACCGGAAACAGGTACATGATTACTTTCATGTTCGGCATTCCGGGTTGTTGAGGTTGTTGAACATTCCCACTATTCATGAAAGTATAGGCGAGTGTCGTTCCAGCCATCAATAATGTAAATAAACTGACGTGATCACCGTAAGGCCAAATACTGAACCCGAGGTCAAGAATTGAATCGTAAGAGCTTAAATCTTCCGCCCACAAGAACGGTTGTTGACGTAATTCAAATGCAGCAGGGAAGAAACGGAAGACGGCTAATAGAATCGGCATTTGAATCAACATTGGAACGCATCCTGCCAATGGACTCGCGCCAGATTCTTTGTACAGACTCATCATTTCCATTTGTTTTTTCATTGCATCCTCTTGTTTTGGATACTTTGCAGTCAACTCGTCCACTTCTGGTTTCAGGATGCGCATTTTCACGGAAGAAACAAACATCTTCCATTGAATTGGCATTAAAATCAATTTCAAAATCAATGTTAAAATTAGAATAGCGATTCCGATACTCATTCCGTAATTCACAAGCAAAGTAAAGATCGGTTGAACAGCATACAAGTTGATCCATCGGAACAATCCCCAACCAAAGTTCAAGATATCGTCGTAATTGCTATTGTATGTTCTCAATAATTCATAATCGTTTGGACCAAAGAACCAGTTAAAAGAAGCTTTATTATTCGTGAAGTCCAATGCCATTGTCGCACTGTATCCTTTCAATAAGGTCCAACTTTTGTGTTGATTCCCTTTGAAAGTACTGATGCGGAATTTCGTTCCTGATTTAGGAAATGCATTCGTAGGTTTTAAAATCGAGGAGAAGTAAGACTGTTTAAAAGCAACCCATTCGATTTCGTCTTCTGCTTCTTGCGCATCATCAGATGTTTCACTTAGGTAGTCTAATCCTTCGTTCTTTTGATTGAAACATACGGTGGAAACTCGGCGTTGCTCACTAAACAACCGTTCTGTTTTATTGTAATCAGTTTTCCAATTTAATTTAACATTTTCATTGGCAACACCTTTCAAGTCAACTAACTCCACAACGTAATCTAAATCATAGCTTTTATTAAGGGTGTACGTTTGACGTACTTTCCCACCAGCTAAAGGCGCTTCAAAAACGATGGATTTCGCGTCTTGTTTAACGATTTCAAACTGGTAGTTTCGTGTATGAATCTTTTGATTTCCAACAGGAATAACTAACTGATTATAGGCATTTCCGTTTTTAAACAAACATAATTCTGCATCACGTTTCCCTGCAAAGTCTTTATAGGACTTATATTTTTTCAAATATACTGCTGCAACAATTCCTCCTTTGGTATTGAAATCAACATGTAAGTCATTGTTCTCTAAGCTCACTATTTTACCAGAAACA
>CANMFV010000132.1 GCA_947496835.1 Flavobacteriales bacterium
TAAATTTTAAGATATTTAAACAATAAAAGCTCAATGAACAATCACTGAGCCTCCTATACTTGAAATTGGAAGATTACTTCTTCTTCTTGTGACGATTTTTTCTAAGACGTTTTTTACGCTTGTGCGTAGCCATTTTATGTCTTTTTCTTTTTTTACCGCTTGGCATAATATATATTTTAGTGTTACTTGAATCTAAAAAAAATGCACCCCCTCAGAAAAGGGAGTGCAAAGATAAATAAAATTTTGAAATACCGAAATCTTATTTCACGCTAACCTTATTCTTTACTTCATCAATAAATACTTTTGATGGTTTGAAAGACGGAATGTTGTGAGCAGGGATGATGATTGTCGTGTTTTTTGAGATATTACGTCCAGTTTTCTGTGCGCGTTCTTTCACGATAAAACTACCAAATCCTCTTAAATAGACATTATTCCCTTTCGCTAAAGAGGCTTTAATTGAGTTCATAAATGCCTCAACTGCTCTCAGCGCTTCGTTTCTTTCTAATCCTGTTTCTTCTGCAATGTCTGCTACGATATCCGCTTTAGTCATATTTTCTTGATGTTAATTGATTTTTAATGCGGTGCAAAAGTATATCACAGAAACTTTATATTGTTAATTTTCGTGTTTTTTTTCAAAAAAAATTTCAAATGAAGCAAATTCAACGTGAATTAAGCAACTGGTACGGCATTTATAAGAGGCCGCTTCCTTGGCGCGAAACAAAGAATCCATATTTCATTTGGCTAAGTGAAATTATCCTTCAACAGACCCGTGTGGATCAAGGAATGGCTTATTATTTTAAGTTTATTGAGGCTTTTCCTTCTGTTTTTGACTTAGCTAATGCAGATGAGCAATACGTGTTGAATTTGTGGCAAGGACTCGGTTATTACAGTCGCGCACGGAATTTACATCGAACAGCTAAACAAATCGTGGAAGAATTTGACGGCAATTTTCCTGATAGATATGAAGGTTTGCTAAAATTGAAAGGTGTTGGTCCGTATACCGCCGCTGCAATTGCATCCTTTGCCTTTGATTTACCGCATGCCGTTCTGGATGGAAATGTATTTCGCGTGCTGAGCCGTTTGCACAATTGGGATGTTCCCATCAACTCTACGCAAGGAAAAAAAGATTTTGAGAAATTCTCTGACGAACTCCTTGACAAAGAAAATCCTGGACTTTTCAATCAGGCTATGATGGAATTTGGTGCCTTGCATTGTAAGCCTACTCAACCATTATGTCATGAATGTCCACTTACCATTTACTGCCTCGCATTCAATGAAAAGACCGTTGGGTCTCTTCCCGTTAAATTGAAGAAACAAAGCGTTCGAAAACGCTATTTTGTTTTTGAACTCATCCAGCCAAAAAATGGTTGGATTCTTTTAGAGAAAAGAAATGAAAAGGATATTTGGCAGCATCTGTACCAATTTCCATTGAAAGAATTTAATAGCCCTGAGGAAAAAGATTTGTATTTGTCTAATAAAAACCCACACTTTCAATCCAAAGAATACAAACATATTTTATCACACCAGCAGTTGTTTTGTTCTTTTATCGCTATTAATCCAAGTGAAAATGATGCGGGAGAACTTGTGCAACTAACGGATTTAGATCAATATCCTATTCCTAGAGCTATCGACCGATTTTTAGAAGACTATGGACTTGATATTTTTCGTTCTTAAGCAAGATAACTTACTACCTTTGTAAAAATTCGAATCATGATTCAACTCATTCATTCTACTGAAGCCAAGGGATGTGCTTCTAAAGTTTACTTCATTGAAACTGGAGCAACACAGATACCAGGATTAACAGCAGAAACCATTTCAGGTTTTCAGTCGAGCGATAAGAAATTTGATTACTTTAAAAGCCCTGAAGGCTTTACCTTTCTTGTGAAAACAGATCAGAAAGCAGAAGAAATTCGTGTTTTAGGAAATATAATTGAGGGATTAATCTGTGATTCAGAGGAAGCAATTCAACTGATAGGTTCTCACAATGACGCGTTGTTTGCCTTGTCAGAAGGTTTACTTCTATCGAGTTATCGTTTTACGCAGCACTTCTCCAAACCCAAAGATTACACATTCAAACAGATTTTTGTAGATGCTTCATTGACGAGTGAGCAATTGAATGAATTAACATCCATGTCAAAAGCTGTTTTTTGGACACGTGACATGGTTAATACACCCGTTTCACATTTGAATGCAGAACAATTGGCTGAAGCTATTTCAAAGCTAGGCGATGAGGCAGGATTTCAAGTGAATGTCCTTGGGAAAACACAAATCGAATCCCTAAAAATGGGAGGGCTTTTAGCTGTGAATAAAGGTTCCATCGATCCACCAACGTTTACCATTGCGGAGTACAAACCGGAAAATGCGGTAAATGAAAAACCAATTGTTTTAGTTGGAAAAGGCGTTGTTTACGACACTGGCGGACTAAGTTTAAAGCCAACAGCAGGATCCATGGACACAATGAAGGGAGACATGGCTGGCGGAGCAACAATGGCCGCAGTGATTTACTTCGCTGCGCTTCAAAAATTACCGGTTCACATTATTGGTTTAATTCCTGCGACGGATAATCGTCCGGGAGGAAATGCGTATACTCCTGGTGATGTTATCACCATGTTTGACGGGACAACAATTGAGGTTTTAAATACCGACGCGGAAGGAAGAATGATCTTGGCAGATGCTTTAGCATACGCTGCTAAATATGATCCGGAAATCGTCATTGATGCAGCAACGTTAACTGGTGCAGCATTGAGAGCAATTGGCACAGAAGCGACGATCATCATGGGTAATGCTGCTGATAGTTATTTTCAAGATTTAGAAAAAATAGGTTTTGAGGTACATGAACGCGTGGTTCGTTTTCCATTCTGGGATGACTATAAAGCGCACATGAAATCAAAAATTGCTGATATGAAAAACATAGGTGGTCCAAATGCTGGAATGATTTCAGCTGGAAAATTTTTAGAGCATTTCGTAAAAGCTCCCTATATTCACATGGATATTGCAGGTCCAGCTTGGTTGGATTCAAAAGAAAATTACAAAGGAGATGGTGGAACAGGAGCGGGAGTTCGTTTGTTATATCAATTCCTGAAAAATCGTTACAAATGATGGATAAAGAACAAGGAACAACGAAAGAACCAGTTTCTACGAAGGAATTGTACAAAGTGGGTATCACACTAGGCGACCTAAATGGAATTGGGCCAGAAGTTACGATTAAAGCACTGAAAGACAATCGAATATTGAGTGATTTCACACCTGTCATTTACGGGTCAGCTAAAATTATTTCTCATTACAAGAAATTGTTGGAGCTTCAAGATTTTCAATATACGTCCTGTAAAGACGCAAGCGAAATCCAAAGTAAAAAAATCAATGTGATTAATGTTTGGGACGAGGATGTTGAATTGCAAGTTGGGGAATCCAATGCAACAGGCGGATCCTACGCTTTCAAATCACTGGAAGCAGCCACCCAAGATTTATCCGAAGGAAAAATTGATGTGTTGGTTACGAGTCCATTCAGTAAAGATGCCATTCAAAAAGCTGGTTTCCAATTTCCTGGTCATACGGAATATTTGGCTGAAATGTCGGGCGTTCCGGAAGCGTTGATGATTTTGGTTTCAGAAAGACTAAAAGTGGCGTTGGTGACAACACATATTCCCATTAAAGAAGTTAGTTCGGCGCTTAACAAAGAAGGAATTCTCTCGAAAATTGAGAAATTTGAAAATTCATTGAAAAAAGATTTTGGTATTGTAAAACCTAGAATCGCTGTGTTCGGATTGAACCCTCATGCGGGGGAAAATGGAAAATTAGGTGCGGAGGAACAAGAGATCATTTCACCAGCAATTCAGCAGGCGAAAAACAAAGGTGTTTTAGCTTTTGGTCCTTTTCCAGCAGATGGATTCTTTGGTTCAGATTTAAAAAATCAATTTGACGGAATTCTCGCAATGTATCATGATCAAGGACTTACCGCATTTAAGGCTTTGGCATTTGATGATGGAGTGAACTTTACAGCGGATCTTCCCATCGTACGAACGTCACCAGATCACGGTACTGCTTTTGACATTGCTGGAAAGAATTTGGCGAATGAATTATCTATGCGAAGTGCTATGTATTTAGCGGTTGAGATTTTTAAAAATAGAAAATTTAGTAAGCAAATCCACTTGAATCCACTAGCCTTTTCTAAAGAAGAAAAAGGGAAAAAAGAGTCGGATCGACTGATATAATTTTAAAAATCCAAATAAATTTTATAATTTCGCGGATTCATTTTTGTTCATTGTAAAAACGATATGATTAGTCCTTACACGATACCATTTGTTGGATTGAAGCTAGGACAGCATCTTTTCGATTTTGCTTTAGACAAAACGTTCTTTGAATCTTTGCCGTATTCATTGGTTGATGACGGGAAATTAGTAGTGAAATTAAACCTGGA
>CANMFV010000133.1 GCA_947496835.1 Flavobacteriales bacterium
ATCGGGAAAGCAAACGTTGTTCCATTCCTTGCATTTCAACAGGAGCTTTGTCTGAAGTTAAGACAATCTGTTTTCCATTTTGATGCAAGTGATTGAAGATAGAGAAGAAAACATCTTGTGTGCGTTCTTTTCCTGCAAAAAATTGAACATCGTCAATAATTAACACGTCAATCATTTGATAAAAATGAACAAAGTCGTTAGTTGTTTGGTTCTTTATCGCATCAATGAATTGATGCGCAAACTTCTCAGATTGTACATAAAGGACTGTTTTATTTGGGAAGTTTTCTTTGATAGTTATCCCTATAGCGTGAGCAAGGTGGGTTTTGCCTAGTCCAACACCTCCATATAATAACAAAGGATTAAATGCTGTCCCTCCTGGTTTATTTGAAACGGCGTATCCGGATGCTCTTGCTAGTCTATTACATTCTCCCTCTACGAAATTTTCGAAAGTGAAGTTTGGAATTAAATTGGATTCTATATTAACTTTCTTTAATCCAGGAATGATAAATGGATTACGGATCTGTTTTTCATTCATGTTAATTGGAAGATTCACAGGCGTATTTTTCAAATTGCTTGATTGATTCGCTGGAATTTTCACTGTATATGGATTCGACGTACGAGAATTGTTTTCCATAACAATACTGTATTCTAAACTACCATCTGTACCAAGTTCCTTTTTAACAACCTTTCTTAACAGTACAATGTAGTGTTGCTCCAACCATTCATAAAAGAAATGAGAGGGCACTTGAATTGTTAGAACACTATTCTCAAGTTTTGTTGGAATAATTGGTTCGAACCATGTTTTAAACGCTTGTAGTGAAATATTATCTTTTATAACTTTCAAACAGGCATCCCATGCCGCTTCGTGACTTATACTCATAGTTTTTAACATAATCTTATTTACACTTGCATTCAAATGGAGGGAGAAACTCCGAACTTTTCCTTGAAATAAAGAGACGACAAATATTTACATAAAAAAGTTAAAAAAAAAATCAAATACCCCTTGATTATTTAATTTATTTTACATGTAAAGAATTATTTTTAGTAATCTAAAATTAATCCTGAAGTCATAGCTAATTTAAGATTAATTAATGCAATTAACAAAAGATTCTCTTGATTTTTTAACTTCGTTCCATGGATCAAAAAAATGTCAAAAAAAGGTTTTCAACAAAACTGCGCGTTCGATATAGCGAAACGGATAAAATGGGTTTCTGTTATTACGGAAATTATGCACAATATTTCGAGGTTGCTCGCGTTGAAGCACTCCGAGAATTGGGAATTGTTTATAAAAATCTAGAGGAAAATGGAATTTTATTACCAGTGACAGAATTCCATGTGCGATACAAACAGGCAGCGCGATACGATGACGTCCTAGAAATTAGAACACAGATCACTAGACTTAAAGGAACTCGAATCACTTTTCAATATGAGGTATGGAGCGAAGAGGGAGTTTTATTGAATGATGCCGAAACGACCCTTGTTTTTGTCGACGCAAAATCTATGAAACCAATTCCAATACCTACATTTGTGTTTAATCTGATCCAGTATGAACAGTCTTAACTCTTCCTTTTCTTTTCAATCCTGGGATCCGGATATTGTCCGTAATAATTATACTTCTCGAATGGGTGAAGAACGCATAGGTGATTATTTACTCAAACAAACAATTTCTGAAGCAAAATTTGTAATTATAGGTATTCGAGAATGCTGTGGACCTCTCGCGAATAATGGAAGGACAGGTGCGCAATATGCTTTTCCAGCATTTGTAAAAGCGTTTTTAAATACGCAAGTCCATAACAATTACCCGAAAAATTCACTAGACATACTTGGGGAAGTCATTGAACTCGAAAATCAGGGAAATAAATTGTTAAGTGACAAGGTTTCTGAATTGGATGATTTTTTAGAACAGATTTTAACTGAATTTTTAAGCCCCGGTCAAATTCCAATTTTCATTGGAGGCGGACATAATAATGCACTAGCAATCATGCGGTGGTCTTCCAAACATAAAAAATTGGCTGTTATCAACCTTGATGCACATGCAGATTTGCGTTCAACGGAAGTTCGTCATAGCGGAAATTCGTTTTCGACAGCTTTAGCGGAAGGCACCTTACTTCATTATTCCGTTCTTGGTTTGCACGAAGGGTATAACAACACCTATATTCTAGAGGCATTGAAAAATGATCAAATCTTCCATTCATTCTATGAATCGTATTTGTTTCAACAAAGAGATTTGATGGAGGACCTCGCAAACATTCTCAGTCATTTTCATACGGATACACAGGTCGGACTCGAAATCGATATGGATTCAATCGCTTACATGCCAAGTAGTGCATTGTCTCCAAGCGGCTGGACACTCGATCAAGTTAGAAAATTCACCCACTTTTTTGTCAAAACACAAAAGCAGGTTGCGTATTTAAATTTAACGGAAGCGGCCCCTGTTACTGAAACGGACACACTGATTGTTGGGAAAGCCTTGAGTTACTTGGTGCGCGATTTTACAGGAATTTAAAACCTTTTGTTGCGTTTGATTTCTCAACATTTTCCAAACTCACAACTGCATCTGTAGCACATCCTTCTGGACTCATTGAACGACTTGGTGTATAATTGAATTGTATATACATTCCGTCTTTTTTGAATTTGTGGTCTAGATTGATTGGATATAAGGTGTGAAATTCGACAATACTCGATTTGCTAAAAACTCCTTCAATCGTTATGTAAATGGGACAAGCAACATTTTTTGAAACATGTACTATTCCTAAATAGGATCCTTTTGTTTCAAATTCATCAGCAGTCATCTTGCATGGATTCGTGCGACATGATATTCCCACAAATAGAACAAGAAGTAAAAAAGGACTGATTCTCATCGTTTATTTTTATCAAACATAAAAAAAGAGGCCCAAAAGAGCCTCTTTAAAATCAACCTGTAGCAAAGTTAATTCAGTAATTAAGTAGGTCTAACGGGTGTTTTAAGCAATTGTTTCATAAAATTAACATTTATCCTTTGATAAAGATATTGATGGAGAATTTTCGACTAGGTACAACGGAATATATTTGCTCTCGTATGCATGCTACATCGTCCATTCAAGCTTTAGTTCAACTCATAGATGACCCAGATGAGTCCGTCTTTGAACATGTGCGCGACCAATTAGTAAAAATTGGCACTGAGGCAATACCTTATCTTGAAAATTCTTGGGAAACAGAATACTATGGATTACTTTTTCAAAACAGAATAGAAACAATTATTCACAACATTCAATTTGACGAAGTTAAATCAAAGTTAGAGGATTGGGTTCAATCAACTGAAAAGGACTTACTCAAAGGAGCAATCATCATTGCCAAATACCAATATCCAAGTTTGGACGAGCCTAAAATTCATGAATCCCTGCAAATGATTCGCCGCGATATTTGGTTGGAATTAAATGATCATCAAACTGCCTATGAGCAAGTAAAAATATTTAATAAAGTCTTTTTTGGTTTGCATCATTTTCAAGGTGACAACAAGAATTTTCATTCATCCGTTAATTCATATATCAATACGGTATTAGAATCTAAAAAAGGAAATCCACTCAGCCTATGCTTGATCTATAGCATCATCGCGCAATCGCTGGATTTACCTATTTATGGTGTAAACTTACCAAATCACTTCGTTTTAGCGTACATGGATGCCAAATATTCGAGCTTCACAATCAATCAACAAAATGAATTCGGTGTACTTTTCTACATCAATGCATTTTCGAAAGGAAGTATTTTCGACACGAACGAGATTAAGGATTTTTTAAATGGCTTAAATTTAAACCATCATCGGGAATATTTTGAACCTTGTTCTAATACTTCGGTTATTAAGCGTATGCTCACTAATTTAATCGCATCCTTTCAACAAGTTGGTAACTTTGAAAAGGTAGAAGAGTTGAAAACATTGCGCGAATTAGTTTCTTAAGGGTATCCTATCTTTTGATGATTCTTCCTATTTTTGGATAAAACAAATTATGTCTTATTCCTACTCCGTTGAAAATCGTTTTTTACGGTATGTTCAAATAGATACTACTGCAGATCCAAATTCAGTTACTTTCCCTTCTTCATCCAAACAAAAAGACTTAAGTAAATTACTTGTTTCTGAATTGAAAGATTTAGGAATTGCCGACGCTGAAATGGATGAATGGGGATATGTTTTCGCTACACTTCCCTCCAATTCTGACCGCACTGACCTACCAACAATCTGTTTTTGTTCCCACATGGATACGGCTCCGGATTGCAGTGGTACAAACGTAAAACCCATTATTCACCGAAAGTATACAGGTGCACCAATTGTACTTCCGGATGATCCTACTCAAATTATTACCAAAGAGAAACACAAATACCTTGAATCCAAAATCGGAGATGATATTGTTACGGCAAGTGGATTAACACTTTTAGGC
>CANMFV010000134.1 GCA_947496835.1 Flavobacteriales bacterium
GGTTCTCGGGCATCGCCGAGCAGTTGAGCTTCACGAAGGGGCCGTCGGCCCGGGCGCTCCATGCGTGCAGCGCCTGCGCGAGCACCTCCTTCCCGGTGCCGGTCTCGCCATATCGATAACAATCGCTTCCCTGAAAATCAAGAAGATTTAGGTAAAATCATCAATTCAATTGATGCTGAAATCAACGGTTTATTTTAAAACAATCACATGATAGTTGTCACTGGTTCAGCCGGATTTATTGCAAGTTATTTAGTAGATCACCTCAATGAACTCGGACATTCAGACCTCATACTTGTCGATGATTTTACGAAACTCGACAAAGAAGAAAATTGGAAAAACACACAATTTAGCCAAAAAATAGAACGTTCCGAATTTATCGAATGGTTCAAATATCATGCTAACCAAGTAGCATTTGTTTTCCATTTAGGCGCTCGAACAGATACGACAGAAAAGGATTTAGACATCCTTGATCAATTGAACCTTTCTTACACCAAATCGATTTGCACCATTTGTAGTGAAAACGCAATTCCCTTGGTTTATGCAAGCAGTGCTGCTACTTATGGATTAGGAGAATATGGTTATGAAGACACGAATGAAGTCATTCCGAATTTGAAACCCTTGAATCCATATGGCATTTCAAAGAACGAATTTGACAAATGGGCAATTCAACAAACAAGCACACCACCTTTTTGGGCAGGACTGAAATTCTTTAACGTTTACGGTCCAAAAGAATACCATAAAGGAAGAATGGCGAGTGTTGTTTTCCATACACACCGACAAATCAAAGAAAAGGGACACATGCAATTGTTCCGTTCTCACAATCCTGAATACAGAGATGGCGAGCAACTACGTGATTTCGTTTATGTAAAAGATGTGGCGAAAGTCTGTGAATTCTTAATGAATAATCAGAATCAATCTGGCATTTACAACCTTGGATCCGGAAAAGCGAGAACATTTCTAGATTTGGCTAGTTTAACATTTCAAGCGCTTGGACTCGAGCCATCCATTTCATTTATCGACACACCGATTGACATTCGCGACAAATACCAGTATTTCACAGAAGCAAACATGTCGAAATTAAAAGCGATTGGCTATCCACACGATTTTTACACCTTGGAAGAGGGTATCTCGGATTACGTGAAAAACTACCTGGAAAAGCCTTAAGAAATCATTCCGACAGCAAGAGTTTGATTGGATTGTTCGTCTATTAGTATAAACGATCCCGTAGCTTTATTCTTACAGTATTCATCGATGTAAATAGGTCCTGCTAATTGCAAGGAAACACGAGCAATGTCGTTTGTCTGCAATGCTGTTTGTTCCTCATCTCGTTTTAAGGATTCCATATCATAGACATACAAAATCGATTTTATCAACGCTTTCACTTCGTTTGTTGTGTAACGTAAAATGTACTTACGTCCAGGAATATAGGCTTGTGAACTCATCAAACAAATCATCGCCGAAAGTTGTCGCACTTCTTCCGGTTGATTATTTGGTTTCACTAGTATATTCCCGCGTGAAATATCCAATTCATCCGTCAATTCAAGTGAAATGGACTGTGGTGCAAACGCTTCCTCTTGTGGGCCATTCATACCCATAATGGATTTAATCTTTGAACCTTGATTTCCCGGTAAGACGATGACTTCATCCCCTACCCGAACAATCCCACTTTCAATTCTACCAGCATAAGCACGGTAATCCTGAACCGATCCTTGATCAACGCGGACAGGATGTTGAACAGGAAATCGAAAATCAATTAAATTAATTTCATTCGCTACCGATAAGTTTTCAAGCGTATGAAGTAAGGTTGCTCCTTGATACCAATCTATTTTTTCTGATCGGTGCACAACATTGTCTCCTTGCAAGGCAGAAATCGGAATAAACTGCACATCAACGATTGCCAACTTGGCTGAAAAATCTTGAAAGGAGGACACAATTTGCTCAAATGCTTCTTTACTATAATTGACGAGGTCCATTTTATTCACACAAACAATCAAATGCTGTATTTGAAGGAGTGATGCAATAAAACTATGCCTGCGTGTTTGTTCAACCACACCTTTTCGTGCATCAATCAGAATTATTGCCGCATTTGCAGTGGATGCACCAGTGACCATGTTTCGTGTATACTGAAGGTGTCCGGGTGTGTCTGCGATAATGAATTTTCGGTTTTCAGTAGTAAAATAACGGTAAGCAACGTCAATGGTTATTCCTTGTGCTCGCTCATCTTTTAGTCCATCAGTGAAAAGGGACAAGTCGATATCTGTTAATCCTTTGCGTTCAGAAATTCGCTGAACCGTGTCAATTTGATCTTGCGGAATCTGCTTGCAATCGTAAAGCAAACGTCCGATCAAGGTGCTTTTCCCGTCGTCTACACTTCCAGCAGTCGTAAACCTCAATATGTCTTTCGTTTGCGCCATTAGAAATACCCTTCTTTTTTACGGTCTTCCATCGAAGATTCTGAACGAAAATCATCAGCGCGATTTCCGCGTTCTGATTGATTCATTTCCTTTAATTCTGCAATAATTTCAGCGACTGTTGATGCCGTTGATTCCATCGCGCCACTAATGGTCATATCGCCAATTGTGCGGAAACGAATGTTTAGGTCTACTAATTTATCCGACTCATGAGGAATGAGGTAAGCGGATTGAGCCAATATGCTTTCTTTCCTTCTGACACAAGGACGATCATGTGTAAAATATAAACTTGGCAATGCAATGTTTTCCTTCAACATGTATTCCCAAACGTCCAATTCCGTCCAATTGCTGATTGGAAAGATCCGGAATTGCTCTCCTTGATTTTTACGGCCATTATACAAATGCCAGATTTCTGGTCCTTGGTTTTTTGGATCCCATTGTCCGAAAGCATCCCTGTGAGAGAAAAAACGTTCCTTCGCACGTGCCTTTTCCTCATCTCTTCGTCCACCACCAATCGCAGCGTCAAACCCATTGGATTCCATGCTTTCAAGAAGGGTAATCGACTGTGCGCGATTCCGATTTGCATTAGGACCAAGCTCTTCTTGAACCGTGTGGTCTTTTATGGAATCCTCGACTTTCCCTACAACTAAGCGAACATTCAAACGTTCAACTAATTCATCGCGGAACTGAATTGTCTCCGGAAAATTATGTCCCGTATCAATATGAAGCAAAGTGAATGGGATTGGTCCCGGTGCAAAAGCTTTGGCTGCTAAATGTGTGACCACGATTGAATCCTTTCCACCAGAAAACAAAATACATGGATTCTGAAACTGGGCGAACGTTTCACGCAGAACAAAGACTGCTTCTGCTTCTAATTCCTCTAAATAATTCAGTCGATAGTTCATCTAATCGGTAAAATAAGTATTTAAGAGTTCAGACAAGCATTCGTTTGGCGTTAGTTCATTGGTCTTCAGGGTCAAATCCACTTGAGAAGGATGTTCAAAAGGAGCTGAAATCCCTGTAAAGTTAGCCATTGTTCCACTGTCCACTTTTTTATATAGTCCTTTAACATCTCGTTCTCGGCACGTATTTAAATCCGCATCGACAAAAATAAAACGAACGGAAGTACCGAGTATTTCCCGCACCTTTTCACGGTGTTGTTCTTCCGGTGTGATAAAAGAAGTGATTACAATCTCATGATTCTCGAGCAATAATTTGGCGATTTCAGCAGACCGTCGAATATTTTCCATGCGATCTTGGGATGAAAAGCCAAGATCTTGATTGATGCCATTGCGTAATTGATCACCATCGATGCAAACGGTGGAAATCCCTTTGATTTTCAGCTGATCATGCAACAAATTGGACAAGGTAGATTTACCCGAGCCCGAAAGTCCGAAGAACCAAAAAACGGATGGATAATTTCTACTTGTCATGTGGCATAAAAGTAATAAATTCCGAGGAACAAACTAGGTAGGCAAAAAAAAACTCCTTCCAAAAGGAAAGAGTTTTTTAGAACGTTTTGTAAAGCTTATTCGCTAACAACTTCAAATTTGAATGATTGTTTCACGCCTTTGTAAATGTTTGCTTCAACTTCGTATGTTCCAATCTCACGGATTGGCTCATCTTTAATTTTCAATGATTTACGGTCAATGTCATGTCCAAGTGCACGAAGTGCATCAGCCAATTGAACCGTATTAACAGAACCAAAGATTTTACCGTTCTCACCTGCTTTTGTAGCAATAGTGATGGTAATATCAGCAATTTTAGCAGCCAATTCTTGGGCTTCAGCTAAATTTTTAGATTCTTTGTGAGATTTTTGACGCATAATCTCTGCGTGTGCTTTTTTCGCGCTAGCCGTAGCAAGCGTTGCGTAACCTTGAGGAATCAAGAAGTTACGACCGTATCCAGGTTTTACGTTCACGATTTCGTTTGCGTAACCTAATTTATCAACGTTTTTCTTTAAGATAATTTCCATGACTTTCAGTTTTTCTGTTCAACA
>CANMFV010000135.1 GCA_947496835.1 Flavobacteriales bacterium
AAGATTTCAATGTTTGGCGTTTTCTTTACACGTTCAGCCATAATTTTCGAAGCTCTGAATTCATCGCGACGAACCAACATGGTAACTTTCGTACACAACTTCGATAAGTAATGTGCCTCTTCGCACGCTGAATCTCCAGCTCCAACAATAATCGTTTCTTGATTTCTGTAAAAGAATCCGTCACAAACTGCACACGCAGAAACACCACCACCTAATTTCAAGTATTTTTGCTCACTTTCGAGTCCAAGGTATTTTGCTGAGGCACCAGTAGAAATAATCACTGTTTCTGCGTGAATCTCCGTTCCGTTTTCAGTCCAACATTTGTGAACATCACCACTAAAATCTACTTTCGTGATAAATCCAGATCGAATATCCGTTTCGAAACGTTTTGCTTGCTCTTCTAACTGCATCATCATTTCTGGTCCAGTAACTCCTTGTGGATATCCTGGGAAATTCTCTACTTCATTCGTCGTCGTTAATTGTCCTCCAGGCTGTAATCCTTGATACATAACTGGCTTCATATCTGCTCTGGCTGCATAAATCGCTGCAGTATATCCTGCTGGACCAGATCCAATAATTAAACATTCAAGGTGTTCGATTGTGCTCATAACTTATATTTTTAACAGAGCAAAAATAAGGGATTGTGTCCAATTTAAGGGATTTCTAAACGGTGTATTCTAAACAACTTCTCAACAATTCAGTAACATATCAACCAAGCATTCGTCAGTGAAAATAATTCCTTATTTTCGCGAATCTAAAAAATATAAAAATGAATAAAAGCATATTGATTTATTTGTGTTCAACACTTGTATTTACAGGTTTCGCACAGAAAAAAGAAGAAACACCAAACAAAGCACCGTTAAACTGGTATTTGGAAGACCCTAGTGATAAGGGAATTTATGGAGTAGGTGCCGAGCGTGCTTATGAGTTGTTAAATACAGCAGGAAAAAAACCTAAACAAGTAATTGTTGCTGTTATTGATAGTGGCGTTGAAACGGATCATCCAGATTTAAAAGACGTGATTTGGGTGAATGAAGACGAAATTCCAGGTAACGGAATCGATGATGACAAAAACGGATATGTGGATGATGTGCATGGTTGGTCATTTTTAGGTGGAGCAACGCAGGACATCAACAATGAAGCTTCGGAATTGTCACGCATGTACCATAATGCATCGGCGTATTTTAACGGGAAATCGGAATCAACTTTTTCTGCTGCTGATAAAACACGCTATGAAGCTTATTTGAAATTGAAAAAAAGTTTTGAAGATGACTTGAAAAGTTCACAACAGCAATTAGCTTCAATGAAGGCATTTAGTGCATATGTTGAGAACGTAAAAAAAGCATCAAATGGTGAATTCTCGAAAAAAACAAGTGCGGATTACACACCGATTTCTGATCAGGAAAAACGCATTCAAGGTCGCTTGAAAGCTATCCTAATTGCATTGCCACCAGCTACTTTGGAATCTGAAATCCACCATGCGATGGAATCAGTTGAAGGAAGTGTGAAAATGGCAACAATTAATGCAGATAGTATTCGTGCAATTGTTGTTGGTGATCATCCAAACGACTTAACCGAGAAATATTATGGTTGTAACCGTTATGAAGGTCCAGATGCGATGCACGGGACACACGTTTCAGGTATCATTGCCGCAACTCGTGGAAATGGCATTGGAATTGATGGAATCGCGAATTGCGCACGTATTATGGTTGTTCGCGCTGTTCCAAATGGTGACGAACGGGACAAAGATGTTGCGAATGCTATTTACTATGCGGTTGACAATGGTGCCACAGTGATAAATATGTCTTTTGGAAAGTACTACACGCCAAATAAAGAAGCGGTAGACGCTGCGATTCGTTATGCGGAGAGCAAAGATGTCTTGTTGGTTCACGCTGCAGGAAACGATGCAAAAAACAAAGATGTAGAAGATTCATACCCAACACGCATTTTAAATGATGGTAAATGGGCAAGTAACTGGATCGACGTAGGTGCGAGTAGCTCATCGAAAAAAGGAAAAAAGATCTTAGCTGATTTCTCTAATTATGGAGCGAAATCAGTTGATTTCTTTGCTCCAGGCGTGGATATTTATTCAACCGTTCCCGATGCAAAATACGAAGACGCTTCTGGAACATCCATGGCTTGTCCAGCGACAGCAGGTGTTGCAGCAATTATCCGTGGATATTTCCCCGAATTAACAGCAGTCCAAGTACGTGAATTGTTAATGAATACATCGGTGAAGTACAAGAAATCGGTTCAGATTCCAAGTGCAAAGAAATCGGGTGAAATGATAGAAACATGTATTACAGGTGGATTTGTAAACGCTGCGGAAGCAGTTGAATTCATGTTGAATAAGAAATAATCGTCCTGTCGAAAGGAATAAAGTCCCGACAGCAACGTCGGGACTTTTTTTCTGTCCAAATAATTGAAATTAATGAACTGATTACCCTTTTCATCAAGTAGGTCTCGTATCATTTTGCTATTTTTGTTGACTTGAATTAATTCACAAACAAATGACAAACAATCCTGTATTAATCATCCTTTTTGCTGTCATCATTGTCTTCATGATGTTGCTTGATTTGGGAGTAGTCAATAAACGCAGTCATGTCATCACGAATAAAGAAGCTTTGAAGTGGACGCTTATTTGGGTTTCTGTTTCCATGTTATTCAGCTTGGTTATTTATTGGCAGTCTGGTTTCGCTAAGTTTGCGGATTATCAATCCGCCTATTGGATTGAAGAAGCATTATCTGTGGATAATATGTTTGTGTTCATCCTCGTTTTTCGCTTCTTTAAATTGGAAGGAAAGTTACAGCATAAAGTGTTGTTCTGGGGGATTCTTGGAGCCATCATCTTTCGGGCGATTTTCATCTTCTCGGGAATTGGATTAATCAATTTAACCTACTTACCTGAATTCAGTATTGGCTCATGGAATTTTAGTTTGGACCAAGAAGCAAACCGCAGTTTAGCAGAGAATGCAGGAAAGTTCTTCCGTCCAAATGCCATTCTAACACTTTTTGGTATTTTCTTGATCTACGCTGGGATAAAGTCACTTTTCGCAAATGAAGATGAAGACGAAAAGCAAGATTACAGCACGAGTTTTGGTGCGCGTATGGCACGTAAAGTTTTTCCAATTTCAAAACATTACCACGGAGATAAATTCTTTGTTTCTTGGAACAAAAAACGCTTTGCGACAAAATTATTTTTGGTGCTCGTTGTCATTGAAACAACGGATTTGGTTTTTGCCATTGACTCCATTCCAGCTATTTTCGCTATCGCACCAAACGACCCTGTGATTCTATATACCTCAAACATTTTTGCAATTTTAGGACTGCGTTCGATGTACTTCTTATTAGCGAATTCCATTCACATGTTCTCAAAATTGAAGTATGGTTTAGCTTTCATTTTATCCTTTATCGGATTGAAAATGTTGCTATCTCCATTCATTCACATTCCATCGTCGATTTCACTCCTAATTGTTGTCGGAGCATTACTCTTATCGATTTTAGCATCGATTTATTGGAAAGAAGAGTCCGAAGTGTAAATTAGAAAAGGAAACTTGCACCTTCCTCACTTTTTGTAACCATGTTGCGTACATTGGCGAATAACTCCCTTCCGAATGCAAAGGTGTCTTCGTTTGAAATGTAGGTCGCTTCTCTAGCTTCAACTTCCGTTTGATTTAAAACGGTTAGTTCGCCATGGTATGAATCCAAACGAATGAAGTCTCCTGTACGTATTTTAGCAATCATACCACCGTCTTTTGCCTCTGGTGTTAGGTGAATTGCTGCAGGAACTTTTCCGGATGCTCCGGACATACGTCCGTCTGTTACCAAAGCCACTTTAAATCCTTTTTTCTGCAAGATGGTCAGGGTAGGTGTCAATTGGTGTAGTTCGGGCATTCCATTGTGTTTAGGACCTTGGAATGGAATTACTGCGATGAAATCTTTTTCTAATTCACCGTTCTTGAACGCTTTGATTAAATCACTTTGCTCGTGAAAAACAATGGCTGGCGCTTCAATAACTCGTTGATCATCGGCAACAGCTGCGGTTTTAATAACCGAACGACCAAGGTTTCCTTTTAAAATTTTAATTCCACCATCTTTGGAGAATGGATTGTTTACAGGACGGATTATGGATTCATTCAATGTTTCTTTAGCGCCATCCACCCAAATTAACTCATGGTTTTCAATTCTCGGCTCTTGTTTGTATTTGTTGAGACCTTTACCAAGAATTGTGTAAACATCCTCGTGTAAAATTCCGTGATCAAGTAAGGTACGAATCACAAAACCCATTCCACCAGAAGCATGAAAATGATTGACGTCTGCTGCTCCGTTTGGATACATCCGAGTCAATAATGGAACGACATCTGACAAATCAGACATATCATCCCAGTTTATGATAATTCCTGCTGCACG
>CANMFV010000136.1 GCA_947496835.1 Flavobacteriales bacterium
CAAATGGAAGATCCATCGCTTCAGCAATCATTCCACCCACTTGAGATCCATTGTAATTAATGGTTTCTTTCCCGGTCATTACAAGGTCAAAACCTTTAGATTTTGCGAAAGAAGCAATCTGCATCGCAACAAAGTACGCATCTTTTGGATCTGCGTCAATACGAACGGCCTCATCTGCTCCAATCGCTAGTGCTTTACGGATAATGGCTTCATCAGCCGTTGTTCCAACAGTAACAATTGTGACATTACCACCAATTGTTTCTTTCAACTCTAACGCACGCACGAGTGCATACCATTCGTCATACGGATTAACAATATATTGAACTCCATTTTCATCGAACTGCGTACTATTGTTTGTAAACGCAATTTTAGAAGTGGTATCTGGAGCTTTACTGATGCAAACCAAAATATTCATGTTCTATCTTTTAAAAAGTGATGCAAATTTAAGGAAATTAATCTACCAAAACAGGACAATTTATGTCAATAAAAAAAATTAATAATTCAATGCAAGTGCGAATATTACCGAAGAGAAAAATGTGAGTAATGCCACTTTTTTTAGTTCGGGATCGAGGCTTGCGGGTATTGTCGTTAAGAATACTTTTTTTAAATGTATGAAGAGAAAAATACTAGGGATTAGTGCTAAGAATAAAAATGGATTTCCAGCTAATTTAGCGAGAAAATAGACGGTTGTCCACCAACAAAGTGCACCGCCCACAATTAAAAAGGCATGGTATAACTTCCCTTTTTTGAATCCCAACTGAACAACTAACGTATTTTTTTTAGACTTTCGGTCATTATCAATGTCGCGTAGGTTATTCAAATTCAATACAGCAGTACTCCAAAGTCCGATTGTAATCGATGGAAATAGTACTAGCCATTCAAATGACAATCCGTACAATTGAAAAACTCCTAAAACACTGACTAATCCAAAAAAAATAAAAACCATCACGTCTCCGAGCCCACGGTATCCGTACGCATTTTTTCCAACGGTATAGGTAATTGCCGCAAGGATACACAGTGCGGCTAATATCAAGTAAAAAAACAAGGATTGTGAGCTAAGGTTTTTTGCACTTATGTAAATGAGAAGGATTGCTGAAAGGGCAGAAATCACTGCGGCAAGAACGATTCCTCGTTTCATTCCCCCTTGTGAAATAAGTCCCGCTTGTATGGTTCGTTTAGGTCCAACACGGTTATCCTTGTCTGTGCCTTTTTGACTATCTCCTAAATCGTTGGCGAAGTTTGAAACTACTTGAAATCCGATTGTGGTCAACATAGCCAACGAGAATATGAGTCCATCCCATTTTTCCAACACAGCTGCCATTCCTGACCCTACAATAATTCCCGAAACAGAAAGGGGCAATGTTCTCAAACGAGCAGCATTCAACCAAGCTTTTATTTTCATACGTTTTTACGTTTATAAATGGGTACTGTAGAACAAGGCTCACCGTACATTATGGACTGAACAGCGCCTTGTAAATGTGTCAATAATGTGACCATTGCGAACGCCGGAGCAGGAATATCACTACACCCTTTCACGATGACTTTTCCATCTTGGAATTTGGTCAAATCAATAGCTGTAATCGCATCGGTAATGAGGATTTTTTCCAAATCTAATTGATTTCCAACAACTACTTTAAGGGCAACTGATTGCAATGCAGATGCTACTAACATATATGCCCATGTGGGTACAATTGCATCTGCAGAACAATAAATGAAAACCGCCTTGTTTTCGTAGGTTTTCCAGTCGTTTTCTTTGATCCATGCGCGAAAATCCTTTTCCTTGAGGACAAGTCCTTGCCAAAGTTGTGGAGTTAAGTCGATGCCAACGATGGAAATGCGTGGTTTAAAGTCTGCTAAGTCGAGTTGAATGAGACCGCTGTCTTTTACCTTATTTTTGATTTCGTCCATGTTACAAAGATACGCCAAGTTAGAAAACAGCAGTCGAATTTTTTCAAGACAGTCTGTCAGTTTTTTATCCTAGGCATATCTTTTGACAATATCCAAACATGCAAAGTAAAGCACCCTTTGAATCTCATTTGGGAAATGCCATCCCGCCAGCTATCATGGTACTTGTTATGATGTGGCTAATTTACTGGGCCGATTTTCTGTTCATTTACGATTTTCAACAATTAGGTGTCGTGTCATTGGAAATTTCCGGTTTAAAGGGAATTTTCTTTATGCCTTGGATTCATGCCCACTCGGATGTAAAGCACATTTTAAATAATTCCGTGCCTGCATTATTATTGATTACCTTGTTATTTTATTCCTACAAGGAAATAGCGTTGAAAGTTTTCCTATTCAGTTGGTTTTTAACAGGATTTTTACTTTGGACCTTCGGACCACATAATGGTTCACATCACATCGGTATGAGCGGTGTTATTTATAGTTTAGCAGCGTTTTTATTTACGTCTGGTGTTTTACGTAAATATTTACCCTTACAAGCCTTGTCTTTGTTTATTGTTTTTCTTTATGGCTCGATGATTTGGGGGATTTTCCCCACGAAGGAGCGGATTTCTTGGGAAGGACATTTAAGTGGGATGATTGTTGGAATCATTTTAGCTTTTGTGTACCGTGGTCGTGGGCCTCAGCGTCCAAAGTATCAATTTGAAATTGAAAAAGAACTAGGAATTGAACCACCGGATTTGGAAGGTATGTACAATGAAAAGTTGCGCATCTTGGAGGAAGAAGCACTTCGTAAGCAAGAGGAAATGCGTAATGTAACGAGTGAAATCATCGTAACCTATGAATTCAAACCAAAGCAGATCAGGTCTAAAGATGACGAGAAATAAAGGTTAATTCATAAAAGATAAGCGGCGCATAGAACGATTAATAATAAAGCCAATCCCAACGCCTAGCATATTTGCAATAGTATCAAAAAACGATTGATCTCTTCCCGGAACAAATCCTTGAAGCCATTCCATTAAAATTCCGTACAAGATGAATAAAAGAACGACACCAAATGCTCGCTTACGAATGTTGGCGGCTAAACCACAAAAAGTGAGGCAAGCGTACGCTACAAAGTGATTGATTTTATCATTGGATTGAATTTCCAAACCTGATTTTGGTGGAAGTAAACTTAAAATAGTAATGCCTATCAATATGAAACAAGTGCTTAATAGCCAGAATTTATTCCGTTTCATAACCTAATTTCTTTCCTTTATCAACAGCTGGAATTCCTTCTATCAGCCAAGTTGGTGCTTGCTTTTGCAACAGGTAATGATCAAAGAACTGTCGCATACGGATGCTTAAGTCGAATTTGTAGGGCATTTTCGTTAAATTATGGTCGTCATCATTGTAATTTAACATCCAACATGGTTTTCCAAGCCGTCTCATCCCGTTATACAGTTCAAGTCCTTGATACCATGGCACGGCCCCATCACGGTCGTTTGACATAATCAATAATGGTGTAGTAACGTTAGGCAAATGAAACAAAGGAGAGTTTTCGATGTACAATTCAGGTGCTTCCCAAATGGTTTTTCCAATGCGACTTTGTGTCGACTCATACTGGAATTGTCGATTTAATCCAGATCCCCAACGAATCCCTCCGTAAGCGGAAATCATATTTCCAACGGGTGCTCCAGCCATTGCTGCCGCAT
The DNA here is from genome assembly GCA_947496835.1 of Flavobacteriales bacterium. Classification (GTDB taxonomy): domain Bacteria; phylum Bacteroidota; class Bacteroidia; order Flavobacteriales_D; family Crocinitomicaceae; genus UBA952. The sequence continues at coordinate 3,597 of CANMFV010000136.1, forward strand.
ATCTTTTCGTCATAGTGATGAGCTGTGCAGTTTGATATCCGCCCCAACTTTGTCCTTGTAAGCCCATGTGCAAAGAATCAATGGGGAAATTTTTGATCAAGTGATCTGTTGCGCTCATGATGCAGTTATATGCCGATTTGGCAGGATGTCCAATTTCATAACGAATATCCGGAATGAAAACGAAGTAACCCGCTGATGCGTATTCAGTTGGATTAATTGTACTTGCTGACGGACGTGGACTTTGATAGTTATTCAAATTGTCCGAATTTAATTCGTAGTAATAAAGTAAGAGTGGGTATTTCTTTGTCGCATCATAATCTTCAGGTTTGTAGAGAATTCCTTCTAGATTTTGACCATCATATGCACGCCATTTTACGATTTCACTTGTTGCCCAATGGTATTCCTTTTGTTGAGGATTTGTTACGGATATCTCTGCTTGTGGCTGGTATTGGTCGTTCCAAAGTTCTAATTCTGGATAATGTGAAACCGTCATCCATCTGAAAAAATAATGGCTCTTATTGGGTGATCGTTCGATCAATGAGATCTTCGCAGGAATTTGAGTGAGTTGACGCAGTCCATTTCCTTGACTACTGTCAAATAGGTGAAGACCTTCTTTTTTCGTGGCAAGTTCAAAACTTGTCGCATAGCAATCATTCAGGTTTATGTAAACACTATCAGTTTCCCATTGAACCAAGTTTAAGCGAACATTGTTTTTTGTTGCCCAATCATTTGACAATGACGCTAACGCTTGC
>CANMFV010000137.1 GCA_947496835.1 Flavobacteriales bacterium
CAAGTTGTTTTATGCCCGTGTTGGAAAAACCTATTCACCCGTTTCTGGGAATGAAGTACAAAAACATCAAATCAAAGATGTTGTTGACTTCCTCAGTAAGAATTGGAAAAACGAAGCGATTGCCATTTTATGTCCAGTTACACTTTTTGAGACTGAAACCTATTTAAATAAATTAGAATCACTTTATAAACAAGGTTTTACTAGAGTATACTTAAATGAATCATTTAGATTAATTGAGGATTTACTAAGCGCTGATTTCGATGAGGAGTTCCTTTTAGCAGTCGATCGATTCACGAATGATTTCAGCGACGAAAGTAATTTAAACCGTTGCACAGATTCACTTGGATTAGCTTTTACTGAAGGAAAAGGAATTTGTGCGATTTTACATCATACCGAAAAAAAACTCGAATGGTTTAACAACCGTTTTGAACTGGACGGAATGAGTTTCCAAGAACCAAGCGTCAATTTGTTCGCGTTTAACAATCCTTATGGAGCTTGTAAAACCTGCGAAGGATACGGAATGGTATTGGGAATCGACGAAGATCTTGTTTTTCCCAACCGAAACTTAAGCGTATTTGAAGGAGCGATTGCTCCTTGGAAAGGTGATTCGATGGGTGAATACTTAAATCAATTAACCCTTAATGCAAAGAAATTTGATTTCCCGATTCACCGTCCGATTAAGGATTTAAGTCCCGAACAATATGCTTTTCTTTGGGAAGGAAACACATATTCCAATGGAAATACTTATTTCAAAGGTTTAAATAGTTTCTTTAAATTCATTGAAAGTCAAACATATAAAATTCAATTCCGCGTGATGCTTTCTCGCTATCGAGGAAAAACAAATTGTCCAGAATGCAAAGGAACAAGACTGCGCGGCGATGCTGCTTTTGTAAAGATCAACGGATGCTCCATTCAAGATTTTATACTGAAATCCATTGACGAAGCCTCGGCGTTTTTTCAAGCACTTTCATTGAACGATTACGACAGACAAGTTTCCAAACACATTCTGCCCGAAATCAAACAACGTTTGGGATTCCTTCAGGACGTTGGACTCGGCTACCTAACCTTAAACCGTGGAGCAAACACTTTATCCGGTGGAGAATCGCAGCGCATTCACTTGGCAACCTCACTTGGAAGTAGCCTTGTTGGATCTATTTACATTTTAGATGAACCTTCTATTGGCTTACATCCAAAAGATACCGCTCGCCTCATAAAAGTCTTACTCAACCTCAAAGCGCTTGGAAACACCGTAATAGTTGTGGAGCACGAAGAAGAAATCATGATGGCTGCCGATGAAATATTAGATATTGGCCCATTAGCGGGATCACACGGCGGAGAAGTTGTTTTCCAAGGAGATTACAAAGCGCTTATTGATGCAAAAGACAGTTTAACTGCTAAGTATTTATTAGGAATAAAGGAAATCCCGGTTCCTCAAAAAAGACGCAGCGGTAAAAACCGAATCACCCTTCATGGAGCCCGACAAAACAACTTAAAAAACCTCACACTCGATTTTCCACTAAATAAACTCGTGTGCATCACCGGTGTTTCTGGATCCGGAAAATCAACGTTAATCAAATCGTTACTGTACCCATCCATTCGAAAAGAACTTGGATTAAGCGGAGACCTTATCGGAAAATGCGATGGAATTTCAGGTGATTTAAAAACCATCAAACACGTTGAATTCGTCGACCAAAACCCCATTGGAAAGTCTTCTCGAAGCAATCCAATTACTTACGTTAAAGCTTTCGATGATATACGCGAACTATTTGCAAGACAACAGCTTGCTAAAATGCGTGGCTACAAACCCGGCTTCTTCAGTTTTAATGTCGAAGGAGGTCGTTGCGAGATGTGTGAAGGCGAAGGAAGCATCACGGTAGCGATGCAGTTCATGGCAGATGTTCATCTGAATTGCGAAGCTTGTAAAGGAACGCGCTACAAGTCCGAAACCTTAGAAATCGAATACCGCGGAAAATCCATTTACGACATCTTAGAGATGACGTTGGATGAAGCTTTGGCATTTTTCAAAGAAGGACAAGATCGACTAGACGCTAAAATCGTGGAAAAAACCCAACCATTGGTAGACGTCGGTTTGGGTTATTTAAAAGTAGGTCAATCATCCAGTACCATGAGTGGCGGAGAAGCGCAACGGATTAAACTCGCTTCCTTCTTATCCAAAGGAACGCAGGCACCTCCTACCCTGTTTATCTTTGACGAACCAACGACAGGATTACACTTTTACGACATCGATAAATTAGTGATTGCGTTTAATGCCTTAATTGACCGTGGTCATTCGATTTTCGTCATCGAACACAACATGGAAGTCATCAAGTGCGCAGACCATGTGATTGAGTTAGGTCCAACAGGCGGTGAACAAGGTGGACATTTACTCTTCGAAGGGACACCAGAAGAAATGGTTGCAGCTGATAACACCGATACGGCTAAGTTTTTAGCCTGTAAATTGAAGACAAAACCTTCTTAGCATGAAGATTGTGCACTTTAATGTTAATAAATTCAATTTTTAAAATAAATCCAATGTGAAGATTCCTTTAACTTTGCATAAAAATAACATACATGTCAGCAGATATTTTTGAAAAAATTCAGGCAAATCGCGGACCTATTGGACAACACGCGAAAGAATCCCATGGATATTTTACTTTTCCAAAATTAGAGGGTCCAATTGGTCCTCACATGATTTTCCGTGGAAAAACCCGTTTAAATTGGTCATTAAACAATTATTTGGGATTGGCGGATCATCCAGAAGTTAGAAAAATCGATGGTGAAGCTGCGGCTGACTACGGATTTGGCTCTCCGATGGGCGCACGTATGATGAGTGGAAACTCTGATCACCATGAGCAATTAGAGCGCGAGTTATCTGCGTTTGTACAGAAAGAAAGTACCATTCTTTGCAACTTCGGATATCAAGCAATTGTTTCTGCGATTGACTGTTTAGTTGATCGTCACGATGTGATTGTTTACGACGCTGAGTCTCACGCATGTATACTTGATGGTGTGCGATTACATATGGGGAAACGTTTCGTATTTAAACACAACGATTTAGAGGATTGCGAAAAACAATTACAACGCGCAACAAAATTAGCGGCTGAAACAGGAGGAGCAATCCTTGTGATTACAGAAGGTGTATTTGGAATGCGTGGAGATCAAGGGATTTTAACAGAAATCGTTGCTCTCAAAGAAAAATTCAACTTCCGTTTGTTTGTGGATGATGCACATGGTATTGGTACACTTGGCGCAACTGGTGGTGGAACTGGTGAAGAGCAAGGATGTCAAGATGGAATCGATATTTACTTCGGTACTTTCGCGAAATCATTTGCCTTGATTGGTGGATTTATTTCATCTGATGAGCAAGTAGTCGAATATTTACGATACAACATGCGTTCTCAAATCTTTGCGAAAGCGATGCCATTACCATTGGTTATTGGTGCATTGAAACGTTTGGAATTAATGAGAAATCACCCTGAATACAAAGCGAAATTGTGGGAAATCACAGAAGCATTGCAAAAAGGATTAACAGATGCTGGATTCGAAATCGGACCAACAAACTCGTGTGTAACACCGGTTTACTTGAATGGATCCATTCCAGAATCGACCAACTTAATTTACGACTTACGTGAGAACTACAATGTGTTCTGTTCAATGGTTGTTTACCCAGTTGTACCGAAAGGAATGATCATTCTACGTTTGATTCCAACAGCAACACATACTTTAGATGACGTGAAATACACGATTGAGTGTTTTTCTAAAATCGTTGGTAAGTTGAAAGCAGGTGAATACGTTTCAGATAAAATTGCAGTGGTTTAATTCAAACCGAAATGAACAATATAAAAAAAGGAGCTTTTTCAAGCTCCTTTTTTTATTTTCTCTAAAGTTTTTATTAGCGACTCGCAAACGGGTGATTGTTCACCACTGGAATCTCCAAAGAAATCAATTTTTGAATGTCGCGAATGTACTTGCGCTCTTCTTTATCACAGAATGAAACAGCAATTCCAGATGCTCCAGCGCGTCCTGTACGACCAATGCGGTGTACATACGTTTCAGGAATGTTTGGAATGTCGTAGTTGATTACAAATGATAACTCATCGATATCAATTCCACGTGCAGCAATATCTGTTGCTACTAATACACGAGACGTTTTATCCTTGAAATTAGATAACGCGCGTTGACGTGCATTCTGAGATTTATTTCCGTGAATCGCTTCCGCTGTCACTTTGTTTTTTGCTAACAACTTGACAATCTTGTCTGCTCCGTGTTTCGTGCGAGAGAAAACCAAAACACTTGGTGCTTTTGTTTCTTTCAACACATGTACCAACAAATCTTTTTTCGCTGGC
>CANMFV010000138.1 GCA_947496835.1 Flavobacteriales bacterium
ACGTAGAATCCGCGTCCAAATGTCGCCGCAACCAAATCGTTTTCACGTTTTTGAATATCTAAATCATACACCGCAACGGTTGGCAAGCCTGCAAGTTTCGTCCAACTTAATCCTCCGTCATTTGTGAAAAATGCACCAAACTCTGTTCCGACAAACAATAGATTTGGATCAACGTGGTCTTGTTTCAAACAATATGTATTCCCACGAACTGGGAGATTTGCCGTGATATTTGTCCACGTTTTACCCTTGTCCATTGATTTCAAGACATACGGTTTAAAATCGCCAGATCTTTGCGGATTAAATACTGCAAACACCGTATTTTCTTCGTGCATTGAAGCTGTTAACATATTTACGCGAGAGTTCACCGGAACTCCCGTAAATGTTGCGTATTTACTCCAGGTTTGGCCATCATTTTCTGAAACTTGAATGAGTCCATCATCCGTTCCAACATAAAGCAATCCTTTTTTCTTTGGAGACTCATCTAACGCAACAATGTTTCCATAAATGGTTGTAGACGCATTTTTCATCACAGCATCAATGGTCCAAACTTGATCCATCACCTCGATTTCATTGCGGTCAATTTGCTGTGTTAAATCGGGGGAAACGATTTGCCAGTCATCACCGCGATTTGTAGACTTGAATAATTTATTTGCTGCAAAATACAATGTAGATGCATCGTGTGATGAAACAATCAACGGCGCATCCCAGTTCCATCGGTAAGCAGGCTCACCTTTACCAGACATTGGTTGAATGGGTACTTTTTCGCCTGAAGCACGGTCGTAACGAACAATCCAACCATACTGTGCTTGTGCATACGTTATGTTTGGATTAGACCAATCTGTTGCGGATTCAAATCCATCACCACCATTGGTAATGAACCAATCAGAATTTAAAATTCCTGCTGCATTGTTTGTCGCGGCAGGTCCACCCATGGAATTATTGTCTTGTGTTCCTCCGTAAATATTATAGAATGGTGTAGCATTATCCGTTACCGCTTTGTAAAATTGGATGATTGGCAAGTTCGCATAGTATTTCCATTCCTTTGCATGTGTATACGTTTCATACAATCCACCATCACAACCAACAAGCCAATGGTCTGTATTGCTTGGGTCAATCCAAATCGCGTGGTTATCAACATGTTTATTTGTTTCGCCCGTTGGTTTAAATGTTTTTCCACCATCCTCTGTATGATGCATGTACGTATCCATTGCGAATACTTTATTTTTGTTCGATGGATCGCAAATGATTTCTTGGTAGTAATTACCACTTGTATTGAAATCACTTTGTTTGCTCCAATTTTCTCCTTTGTTCGTTGAACGGTAAACACCCGCTTTTCCGTAACGCGCCTCTACAATCGCATATACGTAGTTAGGATCAACGTTAGAAACCGCAAGTCCTACACGTCCCATATCATTTTTCGGTAATCCCGCATTGATTGGTCGCCAAGTTAGTCCACCGTCAGTTGATTTATGCACCATGGATTCAGGTCCACCGCCAATGTACGTCCATTCATGTCTTCTGCGTTGATGAGCTGCAGCATAAAGCACATTCGGATTCGAAGGATCGATGGCAATTTCAGAAATCCCTGTATTGTCAGAAACGAACAATGTTCTTGTCCACGTTTTACCACCATCGGTTGTTTTGTATACTCCGCGTTCTCCACCACTGCCCCATAACGGACCATAAGCAGCAACCCAAACCGTATTTTCGTCTGTTGGGTGAATGATAATGTTTCCAATGTGTTCGGATGTTTTAAGTCCCATATTGGTAAATGATTTACCACCATCCAAGGATTTATAAACGCCATCACCATATGCAACAGAGCGTTGGTTATTGTTTTCTCCGGTTCCCACCCAAACCGTATTTGGATTTGATGGAGCGAGTTCAATACATGCAATCGAATAAGAACCATACCCATCAAAAATGGGAGAAAAAGTGATTCCGTGATTGTTTGTTGTCCAAACACCACCACAAGCCGCCGCAACGTACCAGTGATCTTTATTTGTTGGATTTACAGCAATGTCTATTACACGTCCAGATGTTAAGGCTGGCCCAACCATTCGGAAGGACAATGCGCCAACAGTGCCAGCATCGAAAGGAGGTTTTACCACTTCCGTAGTTGTAGATTTTTTTTGAGCAAAAACACTAACGGCTGATAGTAATCCAAAGAATAGAATCGTTTTTTTCATAGGAACTTAGATCGAATTTGAGGCTTAAAATTACAATAATTCCGACAAACGCACACGATACTTTGTGCGGCTATTTCGACCTAAATTTTTGTTTTACTGAAATTTCGTAACTTAGCTTATTATTTGACGAAGATTTGTGCATGCAACTTTCCGGGCCACTTTAGAGTCTAAGCACTGCCTTATTTAGCAACACAACACCTATGAAAAATACATTATTTATACTCAGTTTATTTATCAGTTATTCTTTTTTCGCCCAAGTCATTACTGATTCACCATTATACCAAAAACTAAAAGGATCAGGGCAACTAGGTCAAGTTGTTACCACACCAAATCACACGATTGGAAATCCAACAGGGAAACCGAATGTGAAACCATCTTCGAACAACAAAGCAAATGCTTGCGATTGTTACATCGAACCAGATTCCAGCTATACATTGGCCATGCAACCGAACGACGATGCATCAACGGGTTTAATTTCAATTCCATTTAATTTCAATTTATACGGACAAACATTTAATTCCATTTACATCAATAACAACGGAAACATTACGTTTAATGGTCCGCTTTCAACCTTCAGTGCAACAGCTTTCCCATCCACCGGAAATGCCATTGTCGCACCATTTTGGGCGGATGTAGATACGCGAAATGGGAATGGTCAAGTAGTTTACAAAATTACTCCAACAGCCGTATACATCAACTGGGAAGATGTAGGATATTACTCGATGCAAGGGGATAAGTTAAACACGTTTCAATTAATAATCACCAACGGATCCGACCCAGTTATTGATCAAGGAAACGTTGCTTTTTGTTACCAAGACATGCAGTGGACAACCGGATCAGCTTCTCAAGGAGTGAACGGTTTTTATGGTATTCCTGCAACCTGCGGCGCAAATAAAGGAGATGGAGTTGCCTACTTTTTAATTTCACGATTTGATCACCCCGGAGTAGATTTCGACGGTGCATTAGGTAATCCAGATGGAATTAGTTGGTTGGATTTTAAGAGTTTTGCTTTTGATGCATCCAATAGTGGAAACATCCCTCCTATCCCCGAAGGAATTGCTTCCTGTGACACCTTTAAAATTTGTGCTGCTGGAGATACGGCTCAATTTGCCATCAACTTCCTTTCTCCTGAAGCCACTCAGACGACTACCATGACCTACACCAATGGTGGACTTCCAACGTTAACGCAAGTAGCAAATATTTCCGGAAATACAGGTTCCATCATTCTTGAAGCAGTGGGAACATTGGCAACAATCGGAACATATTCAATCACCGTAACCGCAACTGACGACGCACTACCAGTACCCGGAGTGACTTCATTAACTTTTGTCATTGTAATTGACACCATCATTAACAACTTAGACTCCGCAGCACTATTGGGTGTGGGAGCTTGTGGAAATGTTGGTTTAAGTGTGACGAGTGGACCTTACGACACGTATCTGTGGGATGATTTTACAATGGCTCAAACAAGTTCTGTATCTTCTTCTCAAATTTATGGTGTTACAGTGAGTAAAGATGGCTGTTACAAATACATTAGTGATTCCATCATTGTAATGAATCCAGTACCGGTATATCTAACCGGTCCACTAACTTATTGTCCACCGGATACTTCTGTTACCTTAAATGTTCCTAATGAAGTTTATTATTCCTCGATAAATTGGGGACTATCAAATCCAACATTAAACGGTTTGTTTAACGTTGAATTGCCGATTGGAACGTACACGGTTACGTTAGTTGACTCTGCTGGACTTTGTACTACGGATACAACATTTACGATTTTCGGTTCAACTGCAGCGTCCATTTTTACAGATACTTTACTTTGTTCCCCAACACTACAAGTAACCAATACACAATCACAAGGAGGTACATGGACGGCTTCGTCCACACAAATTAGTTTTGATGATGCTTCGAGTTTAAATCCTCTCATCACGATTAATTCTCCAGGTGTATATACTGTGACTTTTACCGATAACACGTGCAACCAAGTTTATTCGTCGGAGCTAATGCTTCCTGTAAATCCAACGATTTTCTCGAATGTCAATCAATGTAATTTAACATACAATGCCAGTGGAACAGTAACTGATGCAGGAGGAGGAACCTGGACCTATACCACGCCAAGTGGTGGAACACTTAACTTCAGTCCTTCCAACAC
>CANMFV010000139.1 GCA_947496835.1 Flavobacteriales bacterium
CTTCTTGCTCTCCCTCATAGACAAGTTCCATTTTTCCTGTTATCGATGGAATCATTCCAATTAGATCACTGTAACGCACTTTTGTTTCCTTTTCGTTATTCATCAACGCGCGTCGTTCAGCTGTGCTAATTAAATTTTCGTATGCAGTAATACTCATACGCGCACTGACACCACTTTTGTGATCGATGTACTCACTTTCACGTGCTTCAAATGCAATCTGTTCAAGGATATCTTTCGCTAATTCAGGTACGTGAACATGACACGTGCGATTGTCCATCTTTTCTGATTCCTGCTGGGTGATTTTCTTTGCCGTTTGAATGTCTGCGGAGTAATGCGTTAGAATCTGAGATCCGATTCGGTCTTTTAATGGTGTGACAATGCTTCCGCGGTTGGTATAGTCCTCAGGATTTGCTGTAAAAACAAACTGTAGGTCCAACGGTAATCTTAATTTGAATCCACGAATTTGTACGTCGCCTTCTTCAAGGATGTTGAATAATGCCACTTGAATCCGTGCTTGTAAATCCGGTAGCTCATTGATGACAAACAAACAGCGATTGGCTCTTGGAATCATTCCGAAATGGATTACGCGCTCATCTGCGTAGCTTAATTTTAGGTTTGCTGCCTTGATTGGATCAATATCCCCAATTAAATCGGCAATCGTCACATCTGGTGTTGCCAATTTCTCAAAGAATCTCTCGGAGCGATGAAGCCAAGATATTGGTGTGTTATCTCCCTGATCAGCAACTAAATCTCGAGCATAACGGCTGATTGGTTGAAAAGGATCATCGTTCATTTCGCTTCCGGTTATGTATGGAATGTATTCATCCAATAAATTCACCATCAAGCGCGCAATACGCGTTTTCCCTTGTCCACGAAGTCCCAATAAATTGATGTTGTGCTTGGATAAAATCGCACGTTCCAACTGTGGAATCACCGTGTTTTCATAGCCATGCATCCCTGGAAATGTTTCTTTTCCTTCTTGTAGCGCAACAATTAAGTTATCTCTTAATTCTGTCTTGATGCTTTTCGATTGGTAACCAGCCGCTTTTAAGGCGCCAAATGTGGAGATGGATGTGTTCATTTTTTCTTAGTTAATTCGTTTTTTTCTGTTCGTTTCGTAATCATGAAAAATCATTTCACCTAGTCCTTTTAAACCGGTGAAAAATGCTTTCCCTTTGTTTGATGCTGTAAATTGTTCAACAAACGATTGCAAGTAAGGATCTTGGGCAATCATGAAGGTTGTGATTGGAATGTGCATCTTACGAGCTTGAGCGGCCATCGTATAGCATTTCTCCACAATCATTTGATCCAATCCATTGCTATTCTTGTAATATTGTCCGTCTGGCATGCGCAAGCAACTTGGTTTACCATCGGTAATCATGAAAATTTGCTTATTGGTATTTCGTTTTCTGCGTAGGATATCCATCGCTAATTCAAGTCCGGCAACGGTATTTGTATGGTATGGACCAACGTTCAAATAGGGTAGGTCCTTAATTTTGATTGGCCAAGCGTCGTTACCAAAAACAATGACATCCAGGGTGTCTTTTGGATAAGATGTCGTTATCAATTCAGCTAAAGCCATGGCAACTTTTTTCGCAGGAGTGATACGGTCTTCGCCATACAAAATCATACTGTGACTGATATCAATCATTAATACAGTGCTCATTTGCGATTTGTGATGCGTATCTTCCACGACAAGATCTTGTTCGGTAAGTCTAAATTCACCTACACCGTTGTTGATTTGGGCATTTTTTAAACTTTCAGTGATTGAAATATTTTCGAAGGAATCGCCAAATTGAAAATCGCGAAATTCTCCGGTGGACTCATCTCCTTGTCCACTTTTTTTGGATTTATGATTTCCAGCACCATTTTTTCGAATCTTTCCAAAAATTTGGTCCATGGCATTTTTACGAAGGACACGCTCTGTTTTGGCCGTAATCGACAATTGTCCTTGTCCATCTGGTTGGATTTCTTCCCGCAAGTATCCTTTTTTCTTCAGGTCCTCAATGAAATCCTCCATGGTGTAATCCTCTGTTGTAAGATTATATTCTTTGTCGAGGATGTTCAGCCAATCTAATGCTTCATCGACATCACCAGAAGTATGTGTGATTAATTCACTAAAAACATCAAATAATTTATCGAATGGTGTTTGATTTGGTGCCTCGAAAGGGGTAAAGACATAACCTGATTTTCGCATGGAATGGATGTTTGTTATCTAACACTAAGAAACCAAAAAAGTTCACACTATTTATTCGAGATTTCGGAGGAAAGCGTAGGTTTTTTTCACTTTCTTTTTTTTAAATGGTGTAAATAAAGTTGCTCCACTTTTTCGCGCGCCCATGGTGTTCTTCTTAGGAAAACCAGACTAGATTTAATCGAAGGGTCGTTCTTGAAGCAATTGATATTTACCTTAAATGCCAAATGTTCCCAACCGTAATTCTCGACTAATTCTTCCAAAATAGTAGCTAATTTCACTCCGTGTAATGGGTTATTGGGCTGTGGGATAGGGCTTTGGTCTTGCATGCTTACTTTTTGGTCAATAAAGGTACGAAGTTTAAGGTGTGTTAGATTGAATCAAGGTCTAAAATCGACGTGATAATTTGCGCATTTTAGTAAAAAGAACTTGCATGTGATCCAATCCTTGATAGATATTCGATTTTTCATAACCCAACCAGTCAGTATATTGGAGGATTAATTGATGCCTTTCCGCTGAATAACTTAAGTCCAATTCATCCTTCGCATTGAAACAAAGGGGTTGGTGATGTGCAATTCGATTTCGAAACTGCCGAATCTTATCTAACTCTTGGTTGATTATTTTCTGTTTTGTGCCATTTGGCCGATCAACGAAAATGGTATGAATCTTCTGTCCTCCAGCTCGAAATTGAGGGCGGTCGAAAAGAGTTGTCCAAAATCCAAAGGATAATTCCGAAATTAATCGATCATGCGTATATTGATTTCTGGCAAGAAGTTTTTGTAATGCGATTCGATAATTGATGCACTTCTTAATCCATGAAAAGCACCGCCTTGGCGACTTTGTTGTATGAGCCAATCGTTTTGTTGAAAGTGTGCTTTATAATGCGCGTCAATTTTATTCCTCAAAGCAATTTCAAAGATGTGCATGATTCCAAACATGCGTTGTGATAAATAGATGTTGTAGCGATATAATAAAATTGTTTTTTGTCGGTCATGATTCATTGCTCGTGCAAAGCGACCAATTCTCGCAGGGGACAATAATTGTTCAAACGCCGGATACTTCATATGACGTTAACCAAACTTTTATGGAATTATTGTTTGACGTTTTTTTTTTTGAGTTTGCTTGTGAAATAAATAAAAATAGTATATTTGTATTGTAATACCCTGTTGTCCCTGCGCAAGCAAACTTCAGGGTTTTGTTTTTTAGAGCAGTTTATTTTCTTAAACGTAAATTCTCTTCAACGTTCTTGCTAACTAAATTTCTGATTCTTTTCATTGAATATTCGATAGAAATTATTTCTTTATTCAGACTATAAGCTAACGTTACAAAAATCAAGTCATAGAGACAAACAAATTCTAGCTACCTTTGTAAAAATGACAATGATCGCAAAATTAACAGGAGTAGGAAAAGAATACCAAGTAGGTGACCAAACCATAATTGCTCTAAAGCCGGTTAATTTAGAAATTAACGAAGGTGAATTAGTATTGATTATTGGCCCATCTGGGTCTGGAAAAACCACCTTGCTTTCATTGATTGGTTGTGTGATTTACCCGAGCTATGGTGAATTGTTCGTGAATAATATGTTGGTAAACGACATGTCTCAAAAGCAATTGGCCGCACTGCGATTGAATTCCATAGGTTTTGTTTTCCAAAGTTTCAATCTAATCGCTCCGTTGAATGCATTTGACAATGTTCTCATGCCGTTGCAACTCAAAGGTATTTCAAGTGTAATTGCGAAAACGAAGGCAGAAGCAGCTCTTGAATTAGTTGGGATGCTAGACAGAAAAAAAAGTTTACCCAAACAGTTGTCCGGCGGACAACAACAACGCGTGGCCATTGCTCGTGCATTGGTTACAGATCCCAAATTAATCTTGTGTGATGAACCAACTGCATCTTTGGATGCATCATCGATTTCAACTGTCATGAATGAACTCGTTTCATTGGCAAGAAGTGGAAAAGGTGTGTGTGTTGTCACGCATGACCCGAGGTTAATCGCATATGCAGACAGAGTGATTAAAGTCGATGGTGGTGAAGCAACTGAGATTTCTAAAGAAGGTTTAACGAATACGTTTTCAGTACATTAATTATGAAAAATACAGCACTATTTTTATTGCTC
>CANMFV010000140.1 GCA_947496835.1 Flavobacteriales bacterium
ATGCTGTATGGATTTTCCTCTGTTTATTTTCAAACAATCCATGGTTCTGGAAACACACTTCATTCCATGTTTATTGAATTTGGAATCGTGAGTGTTTATGTCGTCTTTTGTTACCTTTTTATCAAAGTTTGGAACTTAGATGTTTATTGGATTTGGACGGTAGAATATATTTATTTTATTTTGATGGGATTAGCTTCCATCAGCTACCTCCGTTTGTATGATTGGAAAAAGAAAATTGTCTAATGAAAAATAAGTTACGTATTGTTTTTATGGGGACCCCAGAATTTGCTGTGGGAATATTGGAAGCCTTAGTTCACTCAAAACATGAAGTAGTGGGTGTTGTAACTGTTGCAGACAAACCTGCAGGTCGCGGTCAGCAAATTCAGCAAAGCGCTGTCAAGCAATACGCTCTTTCAAATGAATTAACAGTATTACAGCCCGATAAATTACGAGATAGCACATTTTTAGAGGAACTGGAAGGTTTAAAAGCGGATTTATTTGTGGTCGTTGCTTTCCGTATGTTGCCAGATGCTGTTTGGAAAATGCCTGCATTAGGAACCATTAACCTGCATGCGAGTCTCCTCCCAAAATACCGAGGAGCAGCTCCCATCAACTGGGCTATTATGAACGGTGAAAGTGAAACGGGTGTTAGTACATTTTTCATCAACGAAAACATTGATACAGGTGCGATCATTGCACAGAAATCGATTTCATTATCTAATAATATCAACGCTGGGGAGTTACACGACCAATTAAAATCGATTGGTGCGATATTAACGGTTGAGACAGCCGATCAGATTTGTGCTGGTGTTGTTTCAACAATTGAACAAGATCCATCGGACACTAATCTACCCTTTGCACCGAAAATATTCAAAGCAGATTGCGAAATTGATTGGAATGAATCAGCTGAAACAAATCACAACCGAATCAGAGGATTATCCCCCTACCCTGCTGCTTGGTGTAAACTTTGGTCGGTAAAAAAATCGAATTGGATTACCTTTAAGCTTTTCGGCTCATCGATTATAACCATAGATCAAGTGAAACGTAACGATGGTCCATTTTCCACACCCGATGGAATTGTTTTTCCATGTGAAACAGGTTTCATTATACTGAAAGAAATTCAAGCCGAAGGAAAAAAACGCATGGATTACAAGTCCTTTTTGGCTGGCAACGATTTAAATGATCTTTCTTTTATCCCTTGATTTTAAATAGGTTAAATTGATTTTATACATTTAAAACATTATCTTAGTAGTGAAAATGCTACTATGAAACACGTATATTTTCTACTTTTTTTCCTGCTTTTGCTGAACGAAGGACAGACACAAGTAAATAAATCTGCCATTTGGACCTTGAAATCCACCTGTGTGAATGCTCAACGAGTTGACGATTCAACTGCTGTCACATATGACCAAAGTTGGCAAGAAATTAGTGAGAAACGAACGGAATATTCCTCGCTTTATCGCAACAAAAAAGGCGACATAAAAGCGCGTTTCAGTTTAAAGCCAATCAATTATTATTCAAAAGAAGGCGATCTCATTCCCATTGACTTTGGCTTGAAACAATCTTCGAATGGTTGGTCGGCTTTACAGCAAGTATTTCCCACCTATTTAAATGAAAATGGAAGTTTTTCCCTCAGTTCAATTGAACAAAAGAAAATAAGCTTTGGCGCAACAACCATCATTCAAGGTATAGTAGCAAAAAATGACTTTTCCCTTTCTCAAAACATTGGGTTCTTTGAGCATATTGTACCTCAAGTGGATAAGCAAGTTGTTTTTTTGGAAAATGCCATCAAGTTTAGTTACCGATTAAATACACCGCTCGCTAATGAGCACGCAGATGTCGTTATTGAAGAAAAACTCGAAATTCCAAGCACTTTTTACATCGAAAAAGAACGCGAAGAAAAAGGGAATAAGTGTCATCGAATAAAGATATTTGATGAACAAGGTAGAATTGCAGCGCAAATAGAACCTATTATTTGTTACGATTCTTTAGGTCAAATATACAATGGTCATTACGAAATCATTGACAAAAAAGATGGGAAATACCTTCAACTAATGATTTCGTCAAACTGGTTGAATGAGAGCACTAGAACTTATCCTGTTTATATTGACCCTGTCATTTCTGGTCCATTGAGTACCTGGACAGGTGGTTTTATGCCTTCTTGTTTCATGCCGATCTACAATAAAGATAGCATCCAAGTAACCATTCCAGCCGGTGTTACCGCAACTGGGGTATATGTATCCGGAAGTTTTTATGCTGATCCATTTACGTTTGCTACCATGAGTCAAGGAGCTATGTATTACAGTTCAAGTTGTGGTAGTTCTCAAATATTTACGGTTACGGGAGCTACTGCTACACTTCCAGGCACAGCGTATTTGGATAGTTTTAATTTGATGAATCCCCTCAGTTGCTGTGTTGGTGAATCATGTTCGGATGTGAGTTTTTGGGTACGCATGCATATCGGAAGAAATGCGTTGGGTTCAGGATGCAATACAACATATATTCGTTATGATCCCTTCACATCTATTTACCCATTCGAGGTAATTGTTTATGGGAAAACAGCTGAGTCATATGGAAACGAGTGGTTTATTAACCAAAGCCCAATTTGTTCGAACTCCTGTTCGTTCAATGCTACAGCCTATGCTCGATACGGTGTGGCGCCTTACACATTTTCCCATCCTTGGTCCACGCAAGTCATTACCATTGGTCAAAACGTCGGTTGTTCGAATGGCTCAACCAACCATGTCTTCACCTTAACCAATCCGAATTGTCCGATATACTGCGATAGTTTACAAACCAGTTTACCAGTTCCACCGCCCATCATTATTGATGCATGTGGTAATCAAATTCTTAATATCCCCATTGGCAACAAACCCTTGATTCCAGCCACAGAACCATCCCTAATTTATGATTCTATTCTATGTGCAGGAGAGTCCATATCAATACTCAACTCATCTTGTTTGACAGGTGGAATCAGTTCTTATTATGGTCAATCGACAGGAGTTGGAAACATCTCTGAATACATTCCGAATTTGGGTGATACAATTGTTCAATTGAATTATGCTGCATATGCAGAGATTAATGGTTGTGTCTCCGACACACAATTAATAACCGTTCGGATTTATCCAAATCCAAATGCCCAGATTAGTATTCAGCCTAATCCGTTAGTGGTTACCAACACATTTACAGTTCAGGATGCTTCAACATTACCAATTGGTAACATTGTATCATGGAATTGGTCCGTTGCCGATAGTTCATTTTCTCAAAGTTCACCTTTTAGTGGGTCCTATTCCGTTCCGGGCATTTATCCACTTTGTTTGACAATTATAGATGAGCATGGCTGCAGCGATAGCCTGTGTACGAATCTGAATGTTGTTCCAGCGGAGATAACGAACATAAATGTCATCACCTCAGATGGCGATGGTATTAACGATGCTTTGTCATTTGAATATTTGTCCTTTTATCCAGATAATGAATTGTTCATTTTCAATCGTTGGGGACAACTATTGTATTCTACGAAGAACTACGATAATTCATGGGACGGAAGTGCTTATGTTGAAGGGACTTATTTCTATGTGCTAAAAATAAATGAGCTAAATCAGACCCTTCAAAATTTCTTCCAAATCGTCAAAAACTAAATTCCAAAAAGAATATTGAATCCTATGCGGAATGGATAAACAGCAACGGTGTGTCCAGTTTTGAACATGGAATTTAATTGGTAACTCACGAACATACCAAAGTTACCATATCCAATTCGTGCTGTTGCGTCTAAGGTCCAGCGATTCATATTAAAAGCAGAAATCGTCGAGTTGTTGAATTCATCTCCGTTCGCGTAAGCACCTGCTGTTCGTTGTTTTGCTCCATAATTATAGGTGCCAATTACGCCCACTGCCATGTAGTAACTTTTGTCAAACTTCGAGTTAGATGAATAATCCAGGAATAAAGGAATAGAAATAGTAGCTATATTCAATTTGTTGCGAGTAAAATCAAAAACAGTGTCACTTACCGCGTAAATTGTATCAACGGTATGTTGAAGCACGTAATTATTTCGGAAGCTATAACTTTGGAAACCTACACCAAGTCCTGTTGTGAGGCCTAAATGTTTTCCGAAAATTGGGAATTTCAAATCAAAAATATTGTAATTCACACCGATGGATTTCACTTCGTTGTTTTCCCAATATGGGTGATTGTCAAATTGCATTTCTCTATTTCCGTTCATGAATTGGGACATGTAAATATCAAATCCAGCCCAATGGCCTCCACCAAATTTTCGTCCTTCACTTTCATCTTCTTCCGACCA
>CANMFV010000141.1 GCA_947496835.1 Flavobacteriales bacterium
GCCATAGTTACCGCTACGGAAGCTATGGCAGACTCTGCATTGATGGAGTCTAATCCAAATTGCGACCGCATTGGTGTGATTTGGGGTTCGGGAGTCGGTGGACTTAAAACATTTCAAGAAGAAGCGCGCGAGTATTTCGCGGGTGATGGAACTCCTCGTTTCAATCCGTTTTTCATTCCAAAAATGATTGCGGATATTGCATCGGGACACATTTCCATCAAATTTGGATTGCGCGGTCCGAACTACGTTTGTGTTTCGGCTTGTGCATCTGCAACAAATGCCATCATTGATGCCTTTAACTTAATTCGCTTAGGTAAAGCAGATGCCATCGTTACTGGTGGTTCTGAAGCTGGAGTGAACGAGATGGGAATGGGTGGATTTAATGCGTTAAAAGCATTGTCAACCAGAAATGACTCTCCAGAAACTGCATCGCGTCCATTTGATTTAGATCGCGATGGATTCGTTTTAGGTGAAGGTTCTGCCGCGTTGATATTAGAAGAATACGAGCACGCGATCAAACGTGGGGCTAAAATCTATGCAGAGGTCATTGGTGGTGGAATGTCTGGTGATGCCTATCACATGACCGCTCCTCATCCTGAGGGAATCGGCGCACGTAACACAATGTTAGCCGCTCTTGAGGATGCAGAAATTACTCCAGAACAAATAGATTACGTAAACGTTCACGGAACTTCTACACCGTTAGGTGATATCGCCGAAGTAAAGGCGATTCAAGCGGTCTTCGGTGAACACGCATACAATATGAACATTAGTTCAACAAAATCCATGACAGGACACCTTTTAGGTGCTGCTGGAGCGATTGAGGCAGTTGCTTGCGTGATGTCAGTTGTGCATGACATTGTTCCGCCAACAATCAACCATTTTACGGATGATCCAGGACTTGATCCAAAATTGAATTTCACATTCAATACCCCACAAAAACGCACCGTGAATATTGCACTGTCCAATACATTTGGATTCGGTGGACACAACACGAGTATTATTGTCAAAAAATTTAATTCTTAAGTGCTCTGAAACTTCCTTTGTTTTCAACCAAAAGAACAGAGGATGAGTTAAAAATCATTCGGTTCATACTCAAACAATTTGGGTACAAACCAGTGAATGTCTCTTTTTTCACGCGCGCATTAACACACAAATCATTCCTGCCAGAAGAAAAGCTCGATTTCGCTAACGAACGCTTGGAGTTCTTGGGGGATGCCATTTTGGATGCAGTGGTAGCAGAATTTCTTTATACAAAGTATCCTGACGATGATGAGGGATATTTGACAAAATTGAAGTCTCGTATTGTTAACAGAAAATCACTTGCAGCCATTGGTGAGAAAATGGAAATTCGCAGCATGCTGATTTACAACCAAGCGCGAAGCATCAACCTTGCTACGTTGGAAGGAAATGCCTTCGAAGCCATCATAGGCGCCATTTATTTAGATGGTGGATTTGAAAAAGCGAAGACCGTATTGATCAAGCATGTATTCAGAAATCATTTGAATTTCAGTCAATTATTATCAGAGGAACTCGATTTTAAGTCCAAATTATTTATTTGGTGCCAAAAGAAAAAATTGTCTCTTGAATTCGAGTTAATGCAGGAAACGCATGTAAACGGACAATGGAATTATGAGATGGCCGTTTTTGTAAATCGCACGGAATACGGCCGCGGAAAAGGTTTTTCAAAAAAGGAAGCAGAGCAAGCAGCGGCAAGAGAAACCTTGCAATTAATGGGAGAAATTTAATCAGATTCTAGCTTTGCGTTGATTTTTATTTTACTTTTGTTTCATAAAGTACAAGATGATGACAACAACAGAAATTATTTATGCAATTGGCGACCTATTTCAATGGTCATTTGGTTTCTTCGAATTCGTAGGAAATTACTTTAACACGATGTTAATTCTTTTAGGGTTCTTCGGTTTCGGGTATTGGATGAATTTACAGCGCAAAATGAGTGAAAAAGCAAATGTTTCTGTAGACGTGAAAGAGAATGCTGGTTGGTACAATAAAGAAAATCAAAAATTGAAATAGCATTTCAATTCAAAATATAGATATGTCCGTTTATAGCGGACATTTTTTTTGCCCGAAATTTTTTTTGCAAAAAAAAACAGACTCTAAAGAGTCTGTTTTTATATAGTTTTAAAAAGGTTTTTTTATGCTTTTGTTAAAGCGCCCTTTAAAAATTCTCTGTTCATACGTGCAATGTTCTCAATCGAGATTCCTTTTGGACACTCAATTTCACACGCTCCAGTATTTGTACAATTTCCGAATCCTTCTTCGTCCATTTGACGGACCATGTTTAACACACGGTCAGTTGCTTCTACTTTTCCTTGAGGCAATAAAGCATATTGCGACACTTTCGCTCCAACAAACAACATGGCAGAACCGTTTTTACACGAAGCCACACAAGCTCCACATCCGATACATGCAGCAGCCTGAAACGCTTTGTCTGCGTCAGCTTTAGCGATTGGAATAGCATTGGCATCCATCGTGCGTCCAGATGTGTTTACAGAGACAAATCCACCAGCTTGTTGTATGCGATCAAATGCACTGCGATCAACCATCAAATCTTTAATGATTGGGAATGCACGAGATCTCCACGGTTCAACATAGATTGTATCCCCATCTTTAAACTTGCGCATGTGTAATTGACATGTTGTGTTACCTGAGTCTGGACCATGTGCACGGCCATTTATATAAAGAGAACACATTCCACAGATTCCCTCACGACAATCATGATCAAACGTAATTGGTGATTGTTTCTCATTGATCAATTGTTCGTTCAATTGATCTAACATCTCCAAGAAAGAGCTATCAGTAGAAACATCATTCAATGAATATGTCTCTAATGCCCCTTTGGCATTTGAATTTTTCTGTCTCCAGATTTTCAGTGTGATATTAATGAACTTAGAAGCCATAATGTCTTTCTTAATTATTTATAATTTCTATCTGCTATTTTGATAAACTCGTAATTCAATTCTTCTTTGTGAAGCGTAGCTTGTTTAGAATCGGCTCCTTGGTATTCCCAAGCGGCAACGTATTTAAAGTTTTTGTCGTCACGTAAGGTTTCTCCTTCAGCGTCTTGGTGTTCTTCACGGAAGTGACCTCCGCACGATTCTTCACGGTGTAACGCATCAACTGCCATTAATTGACCTAATTCAATTAAATCTGCAACGCGCATCACTTTTTCCAATTCAGGATTCATTTCGTCAGAGCTACCAGGAACATAAACGTCCTTGTAAAATTCTTCGCGCAATAGTCCAATTTCTTCAATCGCTTGTTTCAAACCTTGCTCATTACGAGCCATCCCAACTTTGTTCCACATGATTAATCCCAAACGCTTATGGAAGTGATCTACTGATTTTGAACCGTTGTTATTTAAGAAACGATCAATGCTTTCTTTTACTTCGTTTTCTGCTGCCTCAAATTCAGGACCATCTGTGGAAATTTTTCCTGTACGGATTTCATTTGATAGGTAATCTGAAACAGTATATGGTGCTACGAAATAACCATCCGCTAAACCTTGCATTAATGCTGATGCTCCGAGTCTATTTGCTCCGTGTTCAGAGAAATTTGCTTCTCCTGTAACAAAACAGCCTTCGATGGAACTTTGTAAGTTGTAATCAACCCATACGCCGCCCATTGTATAGTGAACCGCAGGATAAATTTTCATTGGTGTTTCGTATGGATTTTCATCGGTGATTTTCTGATACATTTGGAACAAGTTCCCGTATTTCTCCTCAATCCATTTTTTACCCAATTCAATCATACGCTCTTCAGATGGATCATGATCCCCTAATGCATATGCTGCTTGCTTCCCTTTGCTTTTAATTTCAGAAGAAAAATCCAAGTAAACGCCTTCATTTGTGTCGTTCGCTTCAATTCCACATCCCGCGTCACAACGCTCTTTCGCTGCACGAGACGCCACGTCACGAGGAACGAGATTTCCGAAAGCAGGGTAACGTCTTTCTAAGAAGTAATCTCTTTCTTCTTCAGAGATTTGAGTCGGTTTTAATTGTCCAGCTCTGATTGCCTCTGCATCTTCTTTTTTCTTTGGAACCCAAATTCTACCTGAGTTTCTTAAGGACTCAGACATCAAGGTTAATTTTGATTGATTTGTTCCGTGAACAGGAACACATGTTGGGTGAATTTGTACAAAACATGGATTCGCGAATAACGCTCCTCTTTTGTGAACTTTCCAAGCTGCAGAAACATTGCTACCCATTGCATTTGTTGACAGAAAATAA
>CANMFV010000142.1 GCA_947496835.1 Flavobacteriales bacterium
CAAAAGACAATCCAAGACACAAAAATAAGGTGAGTAATGGAAAAAGGAGAGAACGGGTCATTTTAAACATATCAATTCTTCATTGATGCCAATTTTGGCAGATTTCGGTCAAATTTACGACTAATTAATTGATGTCTTGTTCATGATACGGATCAAATACGGACAACTGACTAATGACGTAGAAAAATTGTATATTAGTTGCACGATGCTCATGCGATTTTTCATTTTTGGCCTTTTTTGTGTTTTAACGTTTTCTTTTGTACATGCACAAGGAACAAAAAACCCTTCGCTTGCTTTGAAAGAAAAGATTGCTAAATCCAAAAACAGCAACGAAGCATTAATCGCAAAAGTGCAACTCATCGATTACTATGAGTTTACTGATCTTGTAAAGTGGAAGCAGTCCATTTTGTCCTTGCACTCAAATCAGAAGAATTATTCTAATGAAAATTCGAAGCAGTTAATAGAACTTATCTATTCAGAATATTTGTTTAAGTCAGGTAATACGAGTCAATTCAAATCGAATTTTTCAAAAAAAATGTCAGATATTCACTTTAACTCACGCGATTTAACCTTTCGTTTGGATCGATTGCGTTTTGAGTATGAATTTTTGAATAAACGTTGGGTACTTGCCAAGCAAATAGCTGACTCAAGCTTGTTCAGGTTGCGCGGGAGCAGAAATAATGCCAAGAATTCACTTATTTATCAAGATTTATCCAGGTTCTATTTATCCCGGATGAAAAGAGATTCTGCCTATTGGACCTCTAATCAGGCGATTTCGTATGCGAAAAGATCTCAGAAAAGAGAGATTTTAGTGAGGGCATTGCAAAATCAGGCAAGTACATTTGGATATTTTTTGAATTTGGAAGGCGCTGTTCAAAAAGAATTACAGGCAATCCGTCTAGCGGAAGAATTACACATCGATCGATTAAAAATTCATTCATTTATGGAAATCGCTCGCTATTCGATGCTTGTTGAGAACTGGAATGAGGCATTGGGCTATTTGAAGAGAGCGAATCAATTGGCAAGGGGATTCAATGATTTACATGCGTCAGCATTGATTCAATTAGCCTATTCAAAAGTCTATTTAAATCAAGAAAGTGTTGATCGAGCAATGTACAATGCATTTAAATCAAAGGCTTATTTTTTAAAACAGCATGATTTTTTTCATTTGGCTCAATGTGCACATTCAATCGGGAATATTGCTTCATCCAAAGGAAACCTAAATCTTGCGAAAGAATCATATAATCAAGCAATTACCTATTATTCGAAAGAAAAAATGGCGTCAAATTTAGCTGAAGTATACCAAGATTATGGACAATTAAGCATACAAATCGGAGACATGAAGCAAGCGCAGAGATTTCTCGATATGTCTGTTTCTAGTGATCAATTAATTCAGTCTATTGGACTAATCGAACGGTATAAATTGTTGGCTCAAATTTCCATGAAAAATGGGGAATTGCGTAAAGCATTGAATTATCAAAATTCCTACATTCAATTTTTAGAGTCCAACTCCATCAAAAGAAATGATTCAAAAATTGCTGAATTGACGTCTAGCAATCTTCGGGAAGAACGCGAACGTTTAATTGAATTGCAACAACGCCAGATTGAACAGGAAAATAAAGAACAGGAAATCTTAATGTTACAGAGCGACCGTGTTTTGTATATTTCATTGAGTGTCATTTTTGCCATTGTCTTTAGTTTGGTGATTTTAATTTTGCGGATGAAACAAGTGCGATCTCGACAGGAGCAAAGGGAAGCGGAGTTGTCTCAAACATTGCTTCGTACGCAAATGAATCCACATTTTGTCTTTAATGCCATGTCGGTGATTCAAAGTTATATTTATGAGAATAATCCGGAAAAATCATCTCAGTTTTTAGTTAATTTCTCTCGTTTGATGCGCTTAATTCTTGAAAACTCACCGAAGGAATTTATACCAATTGAGTTGGAATTAGAAATTTTAGACAAGTATTTGAGCACGCAAAAAATGCGCTTTGAAAATCGATTTAGTTATGTATTGCACGTTGATGATGACTTGCTAACCAATAAAGCAATAGTTCCTCCTATGATCACACAGCCATTCATTGAGAATGCCATCGAGCACGGTCAATTACACACGGTGAATGGAGGGCAAATCATTGTGGAAATGAAAGCATCCAAGGGGAATTTAGAAATCACGATCTCCGATAACGGTATAGGTAGAAAAAAATCAGCGAAAACGAAAAAAATTCGCACGCACAAAAGCATGGCAATAGATATAAGCCAAGAAAGAATCAAGATATTAAATAAAAAGTATAAATTTAGTGGAAGTTTGGCTTTCAGGGATTTAGATGTTCAAAAAGGAATAGGTACGCTTGTCACCATTGTACTTCCACTGAAATTCGATACAGAAAACTTTTAAAAGCAGTAGGCATGACAAGAAAAGTACTCATTATCGATGATGAAAATCCAACGAGGGAATTTATCCGGAAAATGCTTGAATCTTTTGATTTAAACTTAGAAATTTACACAGATGGTGAAAATGTACAATCGGGAATTGAGGCGATTGAACGGATAAAACCGGATATTGTGTTATTGGATATACAAATGCCAGATGGAAATGGGTTTGATGTCTTAAAAAGTGTCGCACACAAGCAATTTGAAATCATTTTCATAACGGCCTTTCAAGAATTTGCAGTTCAAGCGATTAAATTTAGCGCCTTAGATTATATCTTAAAACCAATTGATGCGGAGGAATTAAGAAATGCGGTGACAAATGCCTTGCAGTTATTGGCACATAAAAAGGATGATCAGCAACTTCAAGCATTACAGAACAATATTCAACCTCACTTAAAAAGAAAACTTGTGTTAAAAACACAGGAAAGTATTTTCGTTGTGGAAATTGATGACATTGTTCATTGTGAAGCGGATAAAAACTACACCTTCTTTTACTTGAATGATGGAAAGAAAATACTCGTATCAAAGACCTTGAAAGACTACGACACCTTATTGTCCGGACTTCAATTTTTTAGAGTACATCAATCGCATTTAATTAATCTTAACTGTGTAGAACGGTACGATAAACATGACGGAGGGTCAGTTATCCTAAAGGATGGCACAGCAATTCCTCTTTCACCTGCGAAAAAGGAACAGTTTTTTAAAAGCTTAGATCAGTTGTAAAATTAAGCGAGCGCTTGTGTTAAGTCTGCAATCAAATCGTCTGCATCTTCCACACCAACACTTAAGCGAATCAAGGAGTCAACAACACCGCTTTGCTCACGTACATCTTTAGGGATGGAAGCATGTGTCATTGTCGCTGGATGTCCTATCAATGATTCGACACCACCTAATGATTCCGCTAAAGCGAAGATTTCGACTTTTTTTACGATGCTCAGTGCATCCTCTAATTGGTTTCCTTTCAAGTTAAAAGAAATCATTCCGCCGAATCCGCGCATTTGTCGTTTAGCCACCTCATGATTCGGATGTGTTTCGAATCCTGGCCAATATACTTTGTCGATTTTTGGGTGTGATGCTAAGAAGCGCGCAACTTTCTCACCGTTTTCGCAATGACGTTGAACGCGTAAATGAAGCGTTTTAATGCCACGCAATACTAAGAATGAATCCATTGGAGCAGTAACAGCACCTGAAGAGTTCTGAATGCGGTACATTTCATTGGCGATGTTCTCGTCAGAACAAACCAATGCACCCATGACAACGTCTGAGTGTCCACCAAGGTATTTAGTTACCGAATGCATAACCACGTCTGCACCTAAATCTAATGGATTTTGCAAGTATGGTGTCGCAAAAGTGTTATCGACACATAACATTGCTCCAGCAGATTTGGAAATTTTCGCCATTGCTTCGATGTCCACAATATTCATCATTGGATTCGTTGGTGTTTCTACCCAAATCATTTTTGTTTTCTCGTTAACTAATGCTGCGACAGCATCGACATCTTGCATATTCACAAAATGGAATATGATGCCATATTTTTCAAAAATGGTTTTGAAAATACGGTAGGACCCTCCGTATAAGTCGTTTGTTGAAATGACTTCATCACCCGGATTTAACATTTTCAATACACAGTCAATTGCAGCTAATCCTGAGCCAAAACAAGCACCGTATTTCCCGTTTTCAATCGCTGCAATGTTCTTTTCCAAGGCATGACGTGTAGGATTTTGTGTGCGAGAATATTCGTATCCC
>CANMFV010000143.1 GCA_947496835.1 Flavobacteriales bacterium
CTTCATCCACTGCAACACTAAAAGGTGGAATTGAGAACTTGTTAAAGCAACATTTACCAGAAGTCAAAGAAGTTGTGGCCTTAAACGGATAAAATCAACTGGCGATTCACAAATTTTAGTCCAAGTGAATAATTATTCCTAAATTTAGATGAGCAAGTCAAAGAACTTGTTGTTTCCCATAGACAAAATCCAACATGGAGTCCGAATTACATATTGAAAACAAAATTGACCTGAATAGTGCACTGCGCCATCATTTTGGTTTCGATCAATTTAAAGGTGAGCAAGAAGCAATTATTCGCAATGTTCTGAATGGCAAAAATACATTTGTAATTATGCCTACAGGAGGAGGTAAATCAATGTGTTATCAATTGCCTTCGCTTTTAATGAATGGAACAGCAATAATTGTCTCGCCATTAATCGCACTAATGAAAAATCAGGTTGATGCGATACGCGGATTTAGTGAAAAGGAAAACGTTGCTCATTTCTTGAATTCTTCTTTATCAAAAGGTGAAATTCAACAGGTTCGACGAGACATTCAATCTGGAAATACCAAAATGCTCTTTGTAGCTCCAGAATCCTTAACAAAAAAAGAAAACATCGATTTTTTAACAACGGTTGAGATTTCGTTTTTCGCGATAGATGAAGCGCATTGTATTTCTGAGTGGGGACATGATTTCCGTCCAGAATACCGACGTCTGCGTGAAATATTCCAAAAGATTTCGAACGTTCCTGTCATTGCTTTAACGGCCACAGCAACACCAAAGGTGCAATACGACATTCAGAAGAACTTAAATATGTTAGACGCTGATGTGTTTAAGTCCTCATTCAACCGTGATAATTTATATTACGAGATCCGACCAAAACGCGATGTAGAAAAGGAAATTATCCGATACATTAAAAACCACCAAGGCGAAAGTGGGATCATTTACTGCCTAAGTCGTAAAAAAGTTGAGGAAATCGCCGAATTACTTCAGGTAAATGGCATCAATGCGTTACCATATCATGCCGGTCTCGACGCTGGATCCAGAGCAAGACACCAAGACATGTTCTTAATGGAAGATGTGGAAGTGATTGTTGCAACCATTGCTTTTGGAATGGGAATCGATAAGCCAGATGTTCGTTATGTCATTCATCATGACATTCCAAAATCATTAGAAAGTTATTACCAAGAAACGGGAAGAGCTGGAAGAGATGGTGGAGTAGGTGAATGTGTTGCGTTTTACAGTTATAAGGACATCGAGAAATTAGAGAAGTTTTTACAAGGTAAGGCGATAACGGAACAAGAAATCGGTCGTCAATTATTGCATGAAATCGTTTCATACGCAGAAACATCCGTTTGTCGTCGAAAGTTTATTCTACATTATTTCGGAGAGACGTTTGAAGAGAAAAAATGCAACGAACAATGCGATAACTGCCGTAACCCAAGGGAACGAACCGAGGGAATGAGATACGTCGAGATGTTGTTGAATGCGATTGTTTTGATGGACGAAACCCAGAAAGCGAAACATTATTGTGCATATTTATCTGGACACGTCACTGCAGATATTAAGGCATACAAACAAGATCAGTTTCCAACCTTTGGAATTGGTAAAGAGAAAGATGAGCATTTTTGGAATGCAGTGATTCGTCAAACAGGAGTTGGTGGACTAATCTATAAAGATGTAGAGACATTCGGTACCTTGAAGTTAACTGAGGAAGGAAGGGGATTTTTGAAAAATCCACAATCCTTTATGCTGATCAAACAACATGACTTTACTGGAACAGACGATGATGATTCCATCATTCAAGTTGCAGGTAAAGGAGGCGCTTTTGACGAGGAGTTGTACGATTTGCTCATTGATTTACGAAAAACCATTTCCAAACAAAAAAGCGTTCCTCCGTTTGTTATTTTCCAGGAGCCCTCGCTGCGCGACATGTGCTTGCAGTATCCCATAACGATGGATGAATTAACCAACATTCAAGGAGTTGGAACCGGTAAAGCACAGCGATATGGAGGTCCATTTGTGGATTTAATTGCGAATTATGTTGAAAGCAACGACATTGAACGTCCGCAAGACATGGTGGTCAAAACACTTGTCAATAAATCGGTTTTAAAAGTTCAATTGATTCAAAACATTGACCGAAAACTTCCATTGGAAGATATCGCTAAAGCTCAAGGAAAAACCTTTGATGATATTTTGGATGAAATGGAATCCATCATAAATGCTGGAACTAGGGTCAACATCAATTACTACATCAATACGATATTGGATGGTGAAAATCAAGAAGAAATTTTTGATTATTTTTCTGAAGCAGAAACCGACGATTTAGTCACTGCTTACCATGAATTTGACGGCTTGTACTCGGAAGAAGAATTGCGACTCATGCGCATTAAATTCATGAGTGAAGTTGCCAATTAGACTATTTCTCACATTCCATTTTTGATAAAATTCAGCGTGTTTCTTTGATTAATTCTTCGATGGATTTTCTTGAAACCGCGTGATAATTAGCCTTCGCTTGATTAAATGTCTGTAACGCAAAATAACGCGTTGATTTATTCAATAAAAGCGCTTCGTAAATAGGCATAAGGTATTTTCTTCGACCAACTTTTACTAAAAAGGCAGAAATTTCATTCTTGTTGCTTTGGACATACCCACAATTCGCACTCAAAACAAACCACTCCGTTAACAACTCGCTATTTCCACTAACGGAAAAATGTAGGTATCGATCCAATTCACGCATTTTTGCTTGTGATAGGTTTCTAGGTAATCTGCGGATGAAAGTTTGCCATTCTTGAACAATGTGGTCTTGAAACTTAATTTGTTCCGTGTGTTTGATTTTTTTGCGTCGTTTCCCTACTTTTTTCCATGTATAGGTGATTTTTGGAGCAAAACTCGCTTTTCCATTCGTGAAATTATCTGCTTGTTCTTCCATTTTCTCTAACCGTATGGAAAAGAGTTTAAGGCAATTTTCTGGAAGTCCTTCTGCATAAATCCATGATTTATAGTCAAATGCTATTTTTTCCTTTTTAAGAAGCTCTTCGTTCAGAAAGCTGATGAATTGTTTGGTGTCAACTGTTTTGAATTGAAAAGTTTTGAAGTATTTTTTTAGAAAAGCATCGAATTTTGATCGTCCGACATGATCTTCCAACGTTTTTAAGAAAAAAGCACCTTTTACATAGGCAATATCAGTCATTCCATCATCCGGATTTCGTCCTTCTAAAGCCAAATACAGCTTGCTATCTTCTGGATTTTTGGATTTCTTTATGCGGGTCAATTCATCGTTCAATTCATCGAATTCAATGAGTGCAAGGATATCAGCAACTTCCTTTCCATAAATGGATTCCATGATGCGTTGCTCGAAATAAACGGTAAATCCTTCATTGAGCCAAAAGTCGTTCCACGTGCGGTTCGTTACTAAATTGCCTGACCAAGAATGAGCAAGTTCATGTGCGATGACCGATACTAAACTTTTGTCACCTGCTAATAAAGTTGGGTTTGCAAAAGTCAACATTGGATTTTCCATTCCACCAAAAGGGAAGGAATAGGGTAGAACCAAAATATCGTATTGCTCCCACTGGTAAGGTCCGTATAATTGTTCCGCTGCAGAAATCATTTTTGGAATGGCATCGAACTCGTATTCGCAAGCGGGAAGAAGTTCTGGTTCGGAATAAACGCCACTGTTTTCACTAAATGCATGGTAGCTCAAATCCCCAACGGCTAAAGCGATTAAGTAAGCTGGAATTGGCTTGTTCATTTCAAAGTGGTATTTCCCCTCTTTGTTTTTTTTAGTCGGATTCTTTGCACTCATTACTGCAAGTAGGTCCGAAGGGACTTTTACGTCTGCGCTGTACGTAATTCGATTGCTTGGGGAATCTTGCAACGGAATCCATGTTCGGGTGAGGATTGCTTGTCCCTGTGTGTATAAAAATGGTTTTGTCTTGGAACTTGTGAGGTTCGTATCCAACCAATCCAATGCATCTGATTGCTCTGTGGTTTGATAGTAAATATTTACAAATTTCGTATCCTTTTTAATCGGAACCATTAATGCTTGTCCGAGAATTGAATCCTTGTCCATTTTGTCGATGAACATGTCGGCCTCTTCCTCCGCGCCTTTTTCACCAATGGTAACCTTTTGTATCATGAGTCCATTTATATCAAAAACTGCGGTGTCAGCGCCTTTATTGATCATTTCATGA
>CANMFV010000144.1 GCA_947496835.1 Flavobacteriales bacterium
ATCCAACCGTTGGTGTTATCACATTAATTGGAAGTCCAGCAGGAACAACAAACACTGGTTTCATTGCAATAAACTGCGGTGGAACAACAACTTGTGCTGACTTATGGACAACAGTCACACCTTGGATTGGATATTATCAAAACAGCCTTGCTTACGTTAAAATTAATTGGGGGAATTATGGACCAAGCGCAGCTGGATCGTACACTTTAACCATGAGTTTCCCTGCCGGCGTAACTGTCAATGCATCCTCAATTGCTAATGGAGGAATCGTTAGTGGAAATACCATCACATGGAATTTGAATTCGGCATCAAGTTTCTTCAGCAATTACGACGTGATTACGTTCAATGTTCCTGGTGGACTCACTTCTGGAGCGGCACATTATTTCACTTCTACGATTGCACCGAACAACGGAACAGATTGTTCTACTGTTAACAACGCTGGAAGCTTACTTCAATTAGTTGGAAACAGTTATGATCC
Source organism: Flavobacteriales bacterium (assembly GCA_947496835.1). Taxonomy (GTDB): domain Bacteria; phylum Bacteroidota; class Bacteroidia; order Flavobacteriales_D; family Crocinitomicaceae; genus UBA952. Next base: position 479 of record CANMFV010000144.1, read on the forward strand.
TAACGACAAATTAGTTGCTCGTCCAGCATCAACCATTCAAAACATGGCAGAACCAGTGAGTTCACTGGATTGGGCAAGTCAAGAAACCTTAACGTACACCATTCGTTTCCAGAATACTGGAACCGCGCCTGCGCAAAACATCTACATCATTGATACCTTAGATACAGATTTAGACTGGAGTACCTTAACAATGGTTGAAGCAACGCATAACATGCAGGTTATCAATCTTGGAAATGGCGTCATGCGTTTTGAATTCCCAAGTATTTGGTTAGCCGACAGCACAACGAATGAACCAGAAAGTCATGGACATTTGGTTTATCGAATTAGAGAGAATGCATCAGCCACAGTTGGGACAGAAATTGAGAACACTGCTTACATATTTTTTGACTGGAACGATCCAATCGTCACCAATACAACGTACAATATTAACGTTATGATGATCGATGGTTTGTCAGAAAACAACGAATTAAATGTAAACGTATACCCAAATCCAACAAGCGAATCCGTAACGATTTCTTGCGAGGGAGACTTTGACTATCAACTCGTTGATTTGTCCGGAAGAATCATTTCAAGCGGATCAGCAACGGATTCAGATAGCATTTCTATTTCCAATACAGCAGTTGGGATTTACCAATTGAACGTTCAAACGAGCCAAGGAAACTCAAGTGTGAAGGTGATCAAACAATAAGACAGACATCAAATTTTCATAAAAAACGCCCAATTCATGGGCGTTTTTTTTTGTACCTTGCATCCGTGAACGAAATCAAAAAAACAGCAAAAAAAACGGCATTACTGAGCATCATTACCAACTCGGTAATGGCCGGAGTAAAAGGTACTGCTGGAGTCTTTGGACATTCGGACGCATTGATTGCCGATGCCATTGAATCCACTGCGGACATCTTTGCCAGTTTCTTGGTTTTATTTGGATTAAACTACTCTACGAAACCTGCCGATGAGGACCATCCATACGGACATGGAAAAGCGGAAGCGCTTGTGACCTTTGCTGTGGTTGGATTCTTGCTTATTTCTGCGACAATCATCGCCGTTGAAAGCATCCGCAACTTAAGTGAGCCACAGGAAAAACCTGCCTTTTTCACCTTGTTTGTTTTGGGAGGAATCATCTTAATCAAAGAACTCTCTTATCAATATGTGAATCGTAAAGCGAAAGAAACCAATTCATCCTCTCTGAAAGCAGATGCTTGGCATCACCGAAGCGATGCGATTTCTTCGGGAATTGCGTTTATTGGGATCTCACTCACCTTCATCTTCGGAAAAGGATTTGAGAAAGCAGACGACTGGGCAGCATTGATCGCTTCTGTGTTCATTGTTTACAATGCCTTTTTGATCTTTCGTCCAGCCCTTGGGGAAATCATGGACGAGCACATTCACCATGAACTTATTGACGAAATTCGTTTGCATTCACTCGAAGTTTCAGGCGTAATCGATACGGAGAAATGTTGGGTGCGTAAAACGGGAATGGTCTACATAGTTGATTTACATGTGGAAGTCGCAGGTGACATCAGTGTTTTTGATGGACACGAAATATCACATCGATTGAAAGATCATTTAATGGAAAGCATTCCAACAATTGCCGATGTCTTGATTCACATTGAACCAGCGAGACAGTCGAGTTAGGTTAGCCTTTTTTCTTTGTTTGAGTGTATCCTTCCTTTACGAGTAAATCGTAAATCTTGTCCTTGAAATTACCTTGAATTAAAATCTCGTTGTCCTTTACAGTACCTCCTACCCCACATTTACTCTTCAATAATTTACCGAGATCTTTCAAATCTTCTTCCGTTCCAGTAAAGCCTTCAATTAAGGTTACTTCTTTTCCAGCGCGTTGTTTTCGATCGATGGAAACATATAAACGCTGTTGGTTATTCGCAAGTGTATCTTGTTCTTCGTCTTCATCATGTTGGAATTGAAAATCTGGATTCGTTGAATAAACAACATTAACGCGGCTCTTTTCTTTCTTTGACATAAACAAATTTACAAACAACTTCGAAATTCAATCCATCAACAACAATAATTTCCATGAAATAAAGTTAAGGTATAAGCTAAATCTAAAAAAGATGAAAAACCTGAATTATGAATCACAGAAGCCATCGATCAAAATGTGGGCAGAGGACGATCGTCCGAGAGAAAAATTGATGTTAAAAGGTAAAGCAAGCTTATCCGATGCAGAATTACTCGCAATCCTGATTGGTACAGGTTACCGAAACAAAAGCGCCTTAGATTTAGCCAAAGATGTGTTAGCTTATGGACAAAACGATTGGAATAAGATTAGCAAAATGACCGCGCTCGAACTAATGAAAATTAAAGGTTTAGGTCCAGCGAAAGCCATAAACATCATTTCTGCGATGGAAATTGGCAATAGAAAAGCATCGTCGATTATTCCAGCAAAAACGAAAGTCAGTAATTCAAAAATGATTTACGACCATCTCAGAAAACACTTTTCTGGTCTTCCCCATGAAGAATTCTATGTCGTTTACCTGAATTTCGCCAATGAAATCATTGACACCAAACAACTTTCCAAAGGAGGAATGACTAGCACAGTCGTCGATGGAAAAGTACTTTTTCATCATGCATTAACTTGTCAAGCAACTGGATTCATCATCAGCCATAATCACCCAAGCGGTAATCGAGGTCCAAGCGATTCCGATAAAAACCTCACCTATAAACTGCGTGACTTCGCCAAACTTATCGATATGCAGTTGATAGATCACCTCATTTTCACAGATAATGGTTATTTTAGCTTCGCCGACGAAGGCCTTGTTTAACTATGTCGCTAAAAAAAATCATAACCGTTATTGGGGCTCGCCCTCAAATCATCAAAGCTGCTGCAATAAGTCGCGCAATAAGAGAGGTATACGCTGATCAATTGGAGGAGTTTATTGTCCATACGGGACAACATTACGACGAAAACATGTCCGATGTTTTTTTTAAGGAACTAGGAATACCGAAACCTGCATATAATTTAAATGTTGGAAGTGGTGCACATGGTGCCATGACCGCAAAAATGATGGAAGGACTTGAAGCATTATTTCAAAAAGAAAAACCAGATGCTGTTTTAGTTTATGGGGACACCAATTCTACGCTTGCGGCATCATTAGCTGCAGCAAAAATTCACATTCCTGTTATTCACGTAGAAGCGGGACTAAGAAGTTTTAATAAATCAATGCCGGAAGAATTAAATCGCATTGCATGTGACCATATGAGTTCCTTGCTTTTTTCACCAACGAAAGCCGGAATTGAAAATTTAAAGAACGAAGGATTTGAATTAATTCCGACTAAAAAAGCAGCGATAAACCGTCCAAATATCTACCATTGCGGTGACATCATGTACGATAACAGCCTTTATTTCTCCAAACGCTCTGATGAAAAATCAAGTGTATTAAAAGAAAACGGTCTTCTTGAAAATCAATTCATTCTTTGTACCATTCACCGAGACTCAAATACAGATGATGCACAACGATTGAATTCCATTTTTACAGCATTATTGCAGATTCATACCGAAACGGGTTTAGACGTTATTCTTCCGCTCCACCCTCGGACAAAAAAGAAAATAGACGAGTTATTGGATACAGAATTACACGCTAAAATCAATCTAGCTGTAGGATTCAAGCTCATTCCTCCAACTGGTTTTTTAGACA
>CANMFV010000145.1 GCA_947496835.1 Flavobacteriales bacterium
GATTGCCTATTGTTTTATCATTGTTGGAATTTCATTGGCGATCCCTGCGTATGAAATCAAAGGTTCTGATTTAGCGGATAATGCTTCCTACCTTAAAGTTTTTGGACAATCACAAATGATCATAGTAGGTAGTATCTGTGCCTTTCTCATTTCACAATTACTAGATGCTTTCATATTTGATAAAATAAAACACAAAACGGGAAACCGATTCATTTGGCTTCGAAGTACGGGAAGCACTGTTATTTCTCAAGTGATCGATTCCTACATTGTTCTTTATATTGGATTTGTATTGCCAGGTAAAATGTCTTTTGGAACGTATATGTCCGTCGCTCCGACGAATTACATTTTGAAATTAGTAATTGCAATCAGCTTAACGCCATTAATCTATTTAGGACATTACGTCATGCGAAGGTACTTGAATAAGCATGATGAAAATGCGAGTTCAATCAGCGGATAAGCGTGATTTTCTAACTTGGAAAATTAAAAGGATTACTGCTAAGGCTGCTGCAGATGCGCCGATAATAAACGCACGATAAATTCCTTCAGGTGTATTATCATAAACAAATAAGGTGATGATAGACCCCGAGATGATACCGAATTCCAGCGCGAGAAAGAGTGTTCCTGCTCCAACACCACGACGATCCTTGTGTGATAAATCTGCGGTCCAGGCGAATAGTGTTGGACTAGAGATTCCAGTAGCAAATCCAAAAACGATAGCTGCGAAGATGTATGCATTGGTAGTGTGAACCGTTGCGATTAAGATCATGCTTATGATTAAAATACTAACACCAATAATTAACGTTTGTGGCCTTCCTATACGATCAGAAACCGAACTAGTTAATAAGCGAATGACAATGGTAGAAATGACGTAAAAGGCGAAAAAGAAGCCTTTGTTTTCAATGTGGAGCATTCCCGAAATATCAGGTGTCAAAACAAAAATAACCCCAGAACAAATCGCTGTCAAATACATGACAAACGCTGCGGGAAGAACATTTGGTTCGAATACGTCCTTCCAAGTGATGCGCAAATGCTTCGAGCTAATTTTTTCACGGGTGTACAATGTTTCTGTTGCAATGGACACCATAATGAAAGAAATGCAGGTGATGAATGCTGCGGACATGAATAATGTGTCAAATCCAAAAGCTTGGTAAATCCATGAGCCGAGTGATTGTCCAACGCCTATTCCGAGTGAAATGAATGTCCCCCAGATTCCCATCGCATTTCCTCTTGTCTTATCTGGGATAACATCTGTGAGTAAAGCAGTCGCACCTGTTGGAGCGAATCCGGCACTAAATCCATGTAAAAAACGAAGGACTAAGAAAAAGGTAATTGATTCAACGAAGGAATAGCAGAGGCAAATTACAAACGAACAAATAACGCCGGCGTACATCACCCATTTCCTTCCAACGTAATCTGCAATTTTACCAGAAAATGGACGAGAAATAGCCGCTGAAATAGAAAACAAAAGAATGATCAATCCTTTTTTATTTTCTCCACCAAGGTTCGTTATGAAGTTGTTTAATTCAGGCATGATCAGGTTAAAACCTGTCATAAAAAAAAACATCGCAAAACACACGATCCAAAAATTGCGACTATACCTTGATTTCATGGCGCAAAAGTACGCTTTTAATGAGTTCGAACTTTTTTCTATGCACTTTGTTTAATAAACATGAGATTAACATTAATTTTCGTTTTGAGTTTTTTGATGAATGCCTGTGGACAGACACCTGAAAACAAAGAAGATGCTCGTTCAACAAAGAATTCATTTTCCAGTTGGAAAGGGAAAGCACTTCCTGAAAATGTATGTGCGGTCATTCGTGATGGGGCGACAGAAGCACCTTTTACCGGTGAATTTTGGGATCACCATGAAAGAGGAACCTACACCTGTGTTGGATGCGGCGCGCCTTTATTTTCCAGTTCTACAAAATATGAATCAGGTAGCGGTTGGCCGAGTTTTTACGATGTCTTAACTAAAGGCAAAGTAAAACAAGTTCGAGATTTAAGTGACGGCATGGACCGAATTGAAATCCGTTGTGCAAAATGCGACGCTCATTTGGGGCACTTATTTGATGATGGTCCGGAACCAACAGGAAAGCGTTATTGTTTGAATTCCCTTGCCATGGACTTCGAACCGATTGCCTATATTTACACAAACAAAAAAGGAATGAAAAAAGCAACATTTGGTGCTGGATGCTTTTGGTGCATCGAGGCGTGTTTCAAGGATGTGAAAGGAATTATTTCCGTTGTCCCAGGTTATGCAGGAGGAAAAACGTTGAATCCTACGTATGAACAAATATGCACTGGAACTACTGGTCATGCGGAAGTTGCACAAGTTGAATATGATCCAACCGTTATTTCTTTTGAAGAATTATTGGAGATTTTCTGGTTTGTTCACGATCCAACCCAACTGAACCGTCAAGGGAATGACACCGGTACACAATACCGTTCGGTTGTGTTCTACCACGATTTAGAGCAAAAAGAATTGGCAATGGCTTATAAAGAGAAATTGACCAAGGAAAAAGTCTGGGATAATCCAATCGTAACGGAGATTGTTGCCATTAATAATTATTCAGAGGCAGAACAATATCACCACGACTACTTTGAAAACAATCCACAAAACATGTATTGTCAGGCTGTAGTTCGTCCGAAAGTAGAGAAATTCAGGAAAGTATTTAAGGATAAGCTAAGTCACTAATGGACTTATGCTTCCGGCGCTAAACGAAGAACAATGCCATCAATTTCATCGCTTAGTTGTATTTGACATCCCAGTCGGCTATTATTCTTCACGTGAAAGGCTTGGTCTAACATATCCAATTCTGCATCACTTTGCTCCGCTAATGCTGTTTCGGATTCTAAATAACATTGACAAGTGGCACACATCGCCATCCCACCACATTCGCCTAAAACGGGTAACTCATAGGCTTTGCACAATTCCATGATGTTCATGTTCATGTCTGTTGGCCCAACCAATTCATGTGATTCACCTTCTCGGTCAATGATTGTTACAGTAATTTCATTCATAATGTTAATTGTAAATTCTTACTAGGTTGCTACCATTAAATTGAACAGCATATTGTCGGAGTCCAAAATCACTATTTGAAATCGGTGATCCATCATACAGCGAAAAAGTAGCGTTATTGCAGGTATCTTTTAAAACCAGGAAGTTGTCATTATCTGGAAAAAGTGGGAGGAAACATGTTCCTTCCGGGTCAACAGGAGAATGACGGTCAAATGCAACGAATTCATCGACGCCACGTCGGTAAACGATAATTCCTCTAGATCCACCAACTACGTAACTCCATCCGCCAACACCTTGTAATTGATTATAACTCGGCAAGGAGATATCGATATTGATATCAAACGGAACATACGGAATTGGATTTTGATTTCCTTTCGAGCATTTACCTGAGAGCAGTAAAAGGGCAAGGGATAGAAAGAGGATGTTTCTCATACAACAAATGTAAAAATACTTCCTTAAATTTCACTCATCTTCGATTCCCAGCTAAGCATCAGTTCTTCCAATTTGCTTTTTGCTTGATCATAATTCGCCAAAACTTGCTCATGGGTATTATTTTCATCAAATGCCAAAGTTGCTATATGAGCCTCCATTTCTTGAATTTCCTTCTCTGATTCCGAAATTTTCTTTTCTATGTTTTGAACCTCTTTCTCTAATTTGACATTTGCAGGTTTCTTTTCTGGGACGTTTTTCTCTGGTTTTACAGTCTTTTCTTTGACTAGTTCAGTAACCTTTCCAGTTGGAAGATCCTTTTTTGACATTTTATACTGAAGGTATTCATTCAGCGTGAAATGGTGTATTTTTAAGTTGCGGTTTTCAATATCCCAAATTCGGTTACACAATCCATCTAAAAATTCCCGGTCATGAGATACAACAACAAATGTACCTTCGTAGGATTGCAATGCTCGTTTAAGTACGTCCTTACTTTGTAAGTCTAGGTGATTTGTTGGCTCATCCAGAATTAAGAAGTTAGATGGACTTAATAGCAAAACACACAGTGCCAAACGCGTTCGTTCTCCGCCAGATAATACACTTACTTTTTTCTCTACGACTTCACCAGTGAAGAGAAATGTACCTAGGATGGAACGTA
>CANMFV010000146.1 GCA_947496835.1 Flavobacteriales bacterium
AGAACAAAAAGATGCCCAACATGGCTAAATAGGATAATTGGAATCCGATATCAAATAAGTACATCGGTTTCCAGAGGACGATGATAAACGCAGTAAAGAACAATGAATTAATCGATGATGTTTGCAATCCTTTCATCTGTGTCAAAGTTAAAACACTAAACATGAATACCGCGCGAATTACTGAAGGTGAAAATCCCGTCATGAGTGCATAGAACCATAGCAACAGAATGACGAATAGCAGGGCTGTTGATCGATTGATCCATCTTGCTCCAAGTTTAATGAGTGCCAATAAAAGTTGTAAAATCAGTCCAATGTGCAAACCTGATACAGCAAGAATGTGCATGGAGCCAGTCGCGGTAAAAGCATTGCGGATTTCATTGTCAAGTAGAGATTTATCGCCTAAAATCAACGCTTGTGCAATACCTAATTCCTGTCCTTCCAAATGTGCTGAAAGGATTTTCAAACACAGTTCTTGTGCTTTCCGAATGGACGTAGTCAAGTAGGAGGGTTTCACTGTTTCTAGCACATGAAAATCCTTGCTTTCCATGAAAAACATGCCGTAAATCCCCTTTGTTTTCCAATAGGTTTTTAGGTCAAACTCTCCGGGATTTCTTTTATTTTCAATAGGTATGACCTCTGTTGATATTTCAAGTTGCTGGTCTAATTTGGGTGTTTTTTTTCCTTTCACGTAGAAACGAACAGGCGTAAAAAAGGACTTGTTTCCTTTTTCCCAATGAATTTCACCAATTCCTTTTGTCCATGGTTTTCCGGATTGAATCTCTGTCACTTTCATTTGGAAAATTGTTTTGCCTTTGTGAAAATGCCAATATTTCCAACCTGTTGTTTTTTGTTGTTCCGTATGCGCTAAAAACCCAAGAAAACCATAAATCGAGAAGAGCATAAGTTGTTTTGAAAGAACCCGTACTTGCTCAGAAGTTTGAAGAATTAAGGCAAGAATAATGGCGTTGGCTAAAAGAATGAAAAAATATTCTTTTAAATCAGGGAACTTCTCAGCAAGTAGAATTCCGATAGCGAAGTATAAACAGATGTAAACAAATGGATAGCGCGAAAAGGCTGGACGAAAATCCGGCGATACTGTTGACATAGTTGGAAAGATTTAGTTCAAGTAAAACTTTCCATCCATCCAGATAATGATTTCGTTTTTTAAAAATTCACGTAAAAAATCTTCCATTTCTTTCTCTGACAAGTTGAGTTCGTCGGAAAGATCTTTAAGCGACATGGGTTTTTCAAACAGCGTTAGGATTTTTCCAGGAATGGAATCTAACGGCAAAGAATTCTTTTGACACACATCACATGTTCCGCAAGGATCAGCTGTTTGACCAAAGTAATTGAGAACTTGCTGGGTACGGCATTCGTTTTTTTGACAAAACTGAATCATAGCATCCGCTTTTTGAATGGCAATATCTCGTCGTTCTTTGTAAATACTTGGTTTTAAATAGATGTGGCTGTCCGGCAGTCTTTCTGTGATGTAGGTCACAGTAGGTAGACTACTTCTAAGGTTTAAATCGATGATTCCGTGTTGCTGCATAAACTCTAGTTGATGAGTTAAACGTTCAGAATTGATTTTTAGTCTTTTGCAGATCTCATCTTCATGAATAACATGGAAATATTCAAAGATTCCAGGGTACGATCGCGTTAACAGTGTAGAGAGTGGGTGTGTTGATTCATATTGGATTTGAAAATTGTACAACTCTCTATTCGTTACCAGAAACCTCAGTTTGGTTGGATGAAAAGTTCCTTCCGAAAAAAGCAGGTTTTCATTGAGTTCCAATATTCTTAGGGAATGAAAGGTTGTTTCGTAATCTAGCTTATAGACTTGACACATTTTTTTCAAATAGAGCGGATATGTTTCGTCTTTCCCAGATCCAATAGCGATTTTCAGAAAATTGGAAATGGCACGGTAGGTATTCAATACATCCGTTTTTGCAGGGAATTTTTTTAGTGTTGAACTTTTGAGGTTTTCGGTATCCTTGTCTTCAAAAAACAGGAGTGCTTTTGCCGTTGCACCGTCTCGTCCGCCACGACCAGCCTCTTGAAAATACGCTTCCAAGGAACTTGGTATTTCATAATGAAGGACAAAACGAACATTTGGTTTGTCAATGCCCATTCCAAAAGCATTTGTTGCAACCATGATGCGGCGTTTTTCGGACATCCAATCGTTTAACATGCGTTCGCGTTCTGATTTGGTTAAACCACCATGGTAAACCCCGCAGGAAATACGGTTCGACATCAGCAGTTTCACCATTTCTTTTACGGACCGTCTTGTTTGACAATACACAATTCCTACACCAGAAGAATGTTTGCAATGCGCTAAAATGGATTCAATTTTATTGCTGGTTTTTCGAACTTGGTAATGAAGGTTCTCACGAACGAATGACGCCTCATGTATGCGCACTTTCTTTAAACCTAAATGTTCGACGATGTCCTTCTTTACGCGTTCCGTAGCCGTAGCCGTAAGTGCTAAAACAGGAATGTTAGGCTTGTGCACCCGAAGGTCTTTGATGTGCATGAAGCTTGGTCTGAAATCATGTCCCCATTCAGAAATACAATGGGCTTCATCGACAACCAGAAGTCCAACTGGCATTAATTTAAAACGCTCAATAAACATTTCGGACTGACAACGTTCCGGAGAGGTGTATAAAAAATCGAGTCCGCCAAAACGTGCATTATCGAGGATGTAATCGATTTCTTTGTAGCTCATTCCAGAGGTAATGGCCTTCGCTCTTATGCCACGTTTGTTTAAGTTGTCTACTTGATCCTGCATTAACGCAATTAAGGGGGAAATAACAACGGTAATTCCCTCTCGGATTAACCCAGGTACTTGAAAACAAATAGATTTACCTCCGCCGGTGGGTAAAAGTGCGAGCACATCTTGGCCGGCAATTGCATCTTCTACAATGGCCTTTTGATTCGGTCGAAATTGATCGAATCCCCAAAATTGTTTTAATACTGCCTCGCTTTTACTCACATGGATCTATTTCCCTACAAAAGTACAAGAATTGTCTTGTGAATAAAATTAGTTGTGGAGGAGGAATAAAGGACGTATATTCGCGCAACAAAATACGCGTATGTCAACTACATCTCTCAATTTTTCAGTTGAAAAAAACACTCAATCCGGTCTGGGTCAAATAGATTGGGATAACTTACCATTTGGACGAATTTTTTCGGATCACATGTTCATTATGGAATATGCCGACGGACAATGGCAAGAAGGTAAAATCGTACCTTTTCAACCGATCCCCATGCATCCGGCAATGTCCGCGTTGCATTACGGTCAATCTATTTTTGAAGGATTGAAAGCGTATAAAAACATTAACGAAGAAGTAGTGTTATTTCGACCTGATATGAACGCAAAGCGTTTTGCAGAGTCTGCAGCACGTATGTGCATGCCAGAAGTTCCCGAGGATATCTTTATTGAAGCGATTAAACAATTGGTTGCTGTAGATAAAGATTGGGTAACTGATCGTCCTGGATATTCGTTGTACATTCGTCCATTCTTGTTTGGAACGGATGAGTTGGTTGGAATTAAACCATCAGACACCTACAAATTCATGGTGATTACCTCTCCAGTTGGAGCGTATTATGCGGAGCCTGTTCGTGTAAAAATTGAAGAATATTATACACGCGCTGCAAAAGGTGGTGTTGGTCGTGCGAAAGCTGCCGGAAACTATGGTGCTTCTTTGTATCCAGCAAAACAATGTCAGATGGAAGGATTCCACCAATTGGTTTGGACCGACTCGAAAGAACATTTGTACATTGAGGAATCTGGTACGATGAACATCATATTCCAAATCGGAGGAAAGTTAATTACACCTTCTGAAGAGGCAGATACGATTTTACGTGGTATCACAAAACGTTCGGTTTTAGAACTAGCAGCAAGCTGGGGAATAGAAATTGAAGAACGTCAAGTTTCCGTAGAAGAAATCGTGACAGCTGCGAAAAACGGAACATTGGAAGATGCATTTGGAGCTGGAACTGCTGCAACGATTGCACAGATCATCGTGATTGGTTACCGTGACGAAATCCTTGAATTGCCAGCATTTGAAACACGTACCATTTCGAATCGCAT
>CANMFV010000147.1 GCA_947496835.1 Flavobacteriales bacterium
CTTGTTCCAAAATTGTTTTTTCGGATGCCGCTGTTAACTCCAATGAACGGTTTCCGTTTCCGTATCCATCTAAACGTGTAATAAGTGGAGAGGAACCGTAAGCAATCATTTGCGCCGTTCCGTCCGCTTCTGGCATTGGGTTGTGTGGTACAGCCTCCATTACTTTCACTTCTCCGACTGCCGCTTTTCTACTTGTAATGTATTTTTTCTTTTGTCCATCAAGTGCAAGTGGATCAGTTGGAATGTAGTCTTTGTAATTGTTGTAAGCGTAAGAAACAGCCATGAAGTAGTAACGTTTGAAGTTGACCAAACGAGATTCTCCTTGTGCAAATAAGTCGCTTTTCACACTAAAGCTATGTCGGATTCCTTTGTCTTCTCCGTTCACACGTAAAACTGGTATGGATGCATTTAGGTCATCGTTGAATTCGAAGTTGATGATTTTCCCAACGCCATCTTTGAGGTCACACTGAGCTGTTAACCTTGCTTTGTCTGGATTTGATAAATCGGACAATGCGACTTTATTATCTTTTAGCTGGTAAATTTGGTAACCTTGAAAATTGTATGTTTTATCGGCGTTTGGCTCACTAGACACGATAAAAGGATCAAATTCCTCGTATTTTTCCCTGTAATTATTTGAATTTACCGGATTGTTCAGAATTAAAATCACTTCGTTTTCAAGTTCTTGAATGGTTAAATCAGGTGCATTTGGTCCATCTAAAACCTTAAAACAGTTTTCGAATAGCGACTGGGCCTTGTCATCTGCCCGTTGAAGTGAGCTCACCGACGCGAATGGATCGCCTTCCGATGCTCGTGCCCAAACGACACCAACGGTAATGTTATTGACCGCTCCTGGTTTTAATATAAAAGGACCAGCTGACTGAACGAAACGTCGGTCATTCGGTGTATTATTCGCTGTTTGTTCGGTCCAAACAGGTTGTGGGACACCATTTGTTCCCCATCCAAGCGGATCTGTATTGCCGGGAAACATGAATTCACAAGGCGTATTTGGGTCTGCTTGAGGATCGGAAATATGTCCGCTTCCACCATAAACAAACTTAGAGCCATCTTTCCAGAATCCACGTAAGTAATTGTAGTAATCCGAAGCATTTGTTGGATCCGTTTGATTTGGATTCGCACCGTTGGTTGTATTCGAATAGTACAAAAAGCGACGCATCCCAAAACGTTCATTGTCAATGACGCCATCACCATAACCAATTCCATTTAGTGCTTCATTATCACCGATTCCAAAGGCATTATCAATTCCATCATCATCTTGATATGGACCTTCAAAAAAGTCTACTCCGACCGCAGGTGGAGAATAACCATATCCTTTGTATCCGGAGTTATCACCGTCATAGTTATCTCCGTTGTAATAGTAACCAAGTCCTCGATTAACATCACAACCGACATAATCATCATATGGATCACCGAGAGCTCCATCTGTAAAAAAGCCAAAGTAAGTATTGTAAAGTGTTTGTGTTCCCCGATTGATTAATTCATAATTGTAAAAGGTCATGTTGTTAATTTCATCATTGGATGCGAAGGCGAATGCTTGGGCGCGAATTTCCATTCCAATCGGATCAGCACCTGTTTCCGTATGAATATTTCCTTTGTCGTTCATGACCCACCAGAAATTTTGGTCACCGTAAAGTGCCACACTTCGATCAATGCTACATGATTTGGTTTTTTTGATATCGTACCATGGAAAATCGCCATCTTCCCAGCGGTAATGTCCATCTCCGTTAAAATCGTAAAATGGTGCGAGGTAATAATCTTGTCCGAGGGACATATCGCCATGTGCAGGCCAGTTTTTTATGCTTTTTGGAACTTTGTATCCCGGGAATAAATCGTCTTGCGTATTAGTCCCGTTTTGTTGATCCTCAATTCCAGCTTCATACCAGGCATTAAATTCACGCACTTCATCTTGGGTTGTCACAAAATGCTGGTCGTATTTACTGCAATTATCATAGGTTGTTTCAGCGTACACTTTTGAAAGCGGACCAGTCCAGTAATCTTGTCCATTACGGTAACGCAATGCCGCCAATTTCAATTGATTGTTTACATCTGTTCCACCCAACCATAGTGCAGCAGTAAAAAGTGCATTGATGCCTGAGTTTTTAGGGATTTCGTATTGTGAATAATTCTGATTCGGGATTTGCCATAGATTTCCAGCTGTATGAACCATTGCTCTTACATTATTGAGTTCCATGTATGTCGTAGTAGTTGGCGGTGCGCAATTGGCAGATTTGGCTTGCGATTTTTTAACCGTGTAGGTGCTCGTGTAGGATTGAGCTGTTAGTATGATGACATGAAAGCATGTCAAAAAGAAAAAAATAAACCTTGCCATCTTGGAATTTGGCATGAAGATACAAAGAAAAAATAGTTCCGTAACTTTGTCACATGCGGGAAATCAAAAATGAAGCGGATGTTCATGAATTAGTTCAGACTTTTTATCAAAAAGTATTGAAGGATGATATACTGGCTCCGTTTTTTCAGCACCTAAATTTCGAAGAGCATATGCCAAAAATGGAGTTTTTCTGGCGCTTTGTTTTGCTGGATGAATCCGGGTACACCACAAATGTGACGGAAAAGCACATGCACATGCGTTTGAAAGAGGAACATTTTAGCCGTTGGATTTTCTTGTTTAATGAGACATTAGATGAATTATTTGTTGGAGAAAAAGTGGCGTTAGCAAAACAACGTGCCGCAGTTATGGGCTGGACCATTCAAAGTAAAATGTAAGCGCAACTCGAAATACACAATGCACGTTTCAAAACTTGTTTTTCTTCGTTCATTTTCTTCGCAAATTGTCTCTATTTTCGTTTCATGTCAAAAAAGGCCGAAGATTACAGTAAAAAAGGATTGCGCACCAGTTACATTTCAACCGTAATTGGCATCTCACTCGTATTATTCATGATTGGATTAGTTTTGGGGGGGATTTTCGGATTGAAAAGTGTCCAAAAGCAAGCGAAAGAAAGTTTGCAAGGTGATATTTTCTTCAAATCTGAATTAAACGATGCCGACATCAAGCAAATCGAGGAGCAGTTGAATACTTGGAAAGAATTTTCCGACGTTTATTTCGTTTCTCCGGAACGTGCGATTCAGGAGTTCAGTGGAGACAGTGAAGTGGAACAAGAGGTGCAAGCGATGTTTTTAGATGAAAATCCCTTGCCGCCAACTATTGGATTCAAACCAAAAGAGTCCTACGCGACAAGCAAAGGAATGGCTAAAATAAAAACAAAATTAATGAAGCGTTTTCCGGAGGAAATCGACGAAGTTAATTACGACAAAGCCAGTGTTGCCAGCGTGAATTTAGGATTTAAGCAATTTGTATTCTTGTTTTTGTCCGTTGCCTTATTGCTGATTATTATCGCAGTGGCAATGATCAACAATACGATTCGCTTGGCCTTATATTCAAAACGATTTACGATTAAAACGATGCAATTGGTTGGCGCAACAAGTACCTACATTCGTCGCCCATTTATTTTACAAGCGATTTTTCAGGGATTTATTTCGGCGTTTATCGGACTCGCCTTTTTATTAACAGTTTTTTATGGCTTGAATAACATTCTTGAAACGATTGAAATCAGTTATACAATTGAGAGTTTTGTCTTACTTGTAGGAATTTTGCTATTGATAGGTGTAATTATGACCGTAATTTCAACTTGGTTTGCCTTAAACAAGTATCTTCGTATGAAATTAGATGATTTGTATTAAGCATGAAAGAGCCAATTAAACACTTCGGATTTGATGTACAGAACTACAAATGGTTGTACATTGGATTAGCCATTAACATTCTGGGATATTTATTAATGATTGGCGGTGGGGCAGAAGACCCAAGTCAATTTAACGGGAATGAGTTGTTTAGTTCAACACGAATTACGCTTTCTCCGGTATTGATTGTCGTTGGATACATCATTATTTTTTACGCGATCATGAAGCGTCCGAAAAAGGACAATTCTTCGAATAAAGAAGCGTAACCATCCCTTAAAACCCATTCTATGAATTTCTTGGACGCCATTATTTTGGCCATCATCGAGGGATTGACGGAGTTTCTTCCTATTTCC
>CANMFV010000148.1 GCA_947496835.1 Flavobacteriales bacterium
CGTCGAATTCTTTTTGAATGTCGTCAAGATTTATATCTTTTGCTGCAATTGCCGCCATAATTCCAATTCCAGCGTCCTCTAATCCGTAGTTAAAAGAAAAAGCGAATTGGGCCATTTCTTTTTTCTCTACGATTATTTTGTTGATGCGCGAAGAACTTCCACCAGAAAGAACCTCGTTCATCATTTCTAGTGCGTACGTATCTGGGTTGGTTTGTTCCGGGAATTTATACCCCATAAAAATCGCTGGAAGTTGAATGTTATCGTAAATAACTTCTTTTGTTACGCCAGTTAATACTGTTTTATCCTTTGTCGTTCGGTTGATCACAATCGGTTTCGCTAAGTAGCTCGCAATCAATTTTTTCGCCTCTGTACTTGTTGAAGTCATGAAGTTTTTCGAGTCGAATTTACTTTTTGAAATTCCGTAACGTTTTTCGAAATCAACATCGGACTGGTTGATGAAATCACGGTAAAGATTGATTGCTTGTCCTTGTGGAATGGAGGCAAAATACTTATCGATCCACACTTTTGTTTGCGCAATATCCAAGTCTCCAGCAATAGAAAGTGTTGCGTTCGATGGAACATAATAGTTCTTGTAGAAATTCACGTAATCCTCTTCCTGTGCAGCATCAAGGTGATCCATACTTCCAATCGGCGCCCAGTTGTATTGATGCGTTTTGAAAACGTTTTTGAACATTTCTGTGAAGAAAGACCCGTATGGTTGATTGTCCACGCGCTGTCTTTTTTCTTCTTTTACAACGCTACGCTGTGTTTCGATTCCTTTGATGTCTACTTTTGCATGTAGCATACGTTCACTCTCTAGCCACAATCCCAGTTCTAATTGGTTCGAAGGAAGAATTTCATAGTAGTATGTTCGATCTTGTGACGTGTTTGCGTTCAAGGTGCCACCGTTTTTTTCTACCAATTCACTGTATTCTCCACGTCCAATATTGGCAGACCCTTCGAATAAAAGGTGTTCAAAGAAATGGGCAAATCCTGTACGGTCTGCATTTTCGTTTTTAGATCCCACGTGATACAAAACGGAGACCGCAATGATAGGTGTGGCGTGCTCTTCGTGAATGATTACATGTAAACCATTCGGTAAATCATAGGAGATGTATTCTATTTTCTTTTGTCCAACACTTAGGAAGCTGAACGCAGAAAAACATCCGATTAATATTAACTTTTTCATTTTCAAAATTTGGAATACGAATGTAGTTCAGAAAATTGAAGTTTGCTAAAAATCCACCCGGAATTTTTCTCTTTTCAAGAAAGGCGTCGAATTGGCCCAAAAATTGGTTAAATTTGACTCATGCGTTTTTTACTTACAAAAATATTCTTGGGATTTTCAGTTCTCATTTCTTCGATTGTTCATGGTCAATTGGTTGTTCCAACCATGGACTTCAATAATTTCTTTGTGAATTTTCAAGAAGGTTTTTTTCGACCAATCGAAATTCAACCCATTTTAAGTTACAAGGCCGGTGATGACGTTGTTGCCTACATTGATACACGAGGAAATATGCGCATTTACGATGGAATCGAGCGAAAGGATGTGACAGCATTAAATGTCGAATACCAAGTATCAGATCATTTGGTGGGTTATAAAATTGCGAATGGACTTCGTATGTGGGATGCAGGAAAGTACATTCCGTTAACTAATTTCGGAAGAGGTTTCGTTGTGAAAGATAGTATCGTTGTTTTTGAGGATACGAGGTATCAGTCGTTGAATGTCTATTGGAATAAACAGGTATTGCCGCTAGTCACCATGACCAACGAATTACTTATGCCGTCTGCTGTAGGTGAAAACATTGTGGTCTATAAGGATAACAGTGATACGTATTTTTGTTTTTGGCAAGGAAAAACGTTTGAAATTGGCACGTATAATGAGGAGCCTGTAGAATTCAATATCGGTACAGATGTATTTTGTTTTAAAGATCCATATACGCAGTCATTTATGATATTCGATAAAGGTGAATTCTTAGAAATTGAATCTTCTCCCATAAAAAAATATAAATCGGGAAGAGGCTTTGTTGTTTACGAGGATTTGAATGGTAACCTTTGGATGTTTAAAAACGGAGAAAAAATAGCACTTTCAAATTTTTCTACTTCGTTTTGGGATGTAAAGGATGATATGACCGTGTGGACTGAAAATAGTTACCTGTTCGCATTTACAAATGACGAAAAAATAGAGGTTGCGAGTTACTTTCCTAATCAGTATCTATTGAAAAACAATACGTTTGTTTTTAGAAATATTGTAGGAGGTGTAAGTGCACTAGTTAATGGAAAAATACAAGAAATCACAAACATGCGTGATGCGGAATTTGAGATTTATGGCAATAAAGTTCTAGTGAAATTGTTTAATAAAACATCGATCGTTTTTTCGGAAGGGAAAATTTACACGAACTAGGTATGAATAGGGTAATAGGATTTCTTTTGCTCTTTTTGAGTTTTCAAGTGCTGTCCCAAAATCCAGCAATAGATCACCTAGAGATGCTTTATGATCAGGGATATTACAAATTGGTTTACCGAAAATCAGCACGACTGTTGGATAAGCCTGAATACGATTTCACCAAGCTTCCTGGATATTATCGTTCGATAGCTTCCCTCCAATTAGCACAAGATGAAAATTGGTATAAACGACATCTTGCAGAAACAGATCAAGCAAAGGATTTTTTGCTCCAATTAAGAAAAAGTGAAAAGGGTCAAATAATTATTCTTGCACATATTTCTGAACTTACATTTTTAAAAAAAGATTTAGAGGCATGGTTTTCGGTAGAAAAACAAAATCGCGCGTTCAACTTAAAAGAATGGAAGAATTTTTCTAGTGCATTTTTCGCTGATTTACCTTTAATTGAGGTTGATGAAAAAAAAGGTGACTTCCAATTTGCAAATCGCCCTGAATTAAAATACCGAACGGATGTAATTGAAATTGCAAAAAAGCAATTAGGTGCTCCTTATGTGACTGCTGGAATTGATCCAAGTGGTTTTGATTGCAGTGGATTCACCTGTTATGTATTGGAACAAACCGGGGAAAAGATTCCGCGAAGAGCAAAAGATCAATATGAGTCTTGTGTCAAGTTATCGGAATCTGAGGCTCAAATTGGAGATCTTGTCTTCTTTTCCAATGGTGGAGATGTCAGTCACGTAGGAATGTTAGTTAGTGAAAAAGGCCAAGCGAAAACAATGATTCATGCGAGTAGTTCGAAAGGAATTTCCATTGTTGAAATTGAGAATTCTACTTATTGGAGTCCGCGAATTGTCGGATACGGAACGTTTATTTCTCAGAAGAAATAGGTTTGCCAATCAGAATCAATCCAATAAACGCTAGGAACAATAATTCCATTCCACCGGCACTCCAAATACTTGGATAGATAAAGAAGCTTAACGTACTAGGAATTAATGCGTAAAATAGTATTCTACCCATGTTTTGAATCTGCTCGCTTCGCTTCTGGATCAATAGAAATAATGCGAAATAAACAAAGTAGATCAGTGGTAGAAACACCAATTGCGCATAATCCATTAGTAAATCCGGCTGATTGAAAAGTATCAAAGAGATCAACCATTCAAATCCAATAAAAGCCCACGTTGAAATAATGAACGTTTGTGAATCTCTGTCCCTGTGCATGTATTGAATCAGGCCAATTAAGAAAGTGAACACACTTAAGATGACCACTTGCAGCCACGGAAAAAATTGCCAATTAAGAAGTTCTATACTGCCATACAATCCGCTGAAAAATGCGATGCCAATGATGGAAATTATTCCGTACTGTTTGAATTGATCCATTATTCTTGGTGATTTCTTCTTGATTTTTCACAGGCACATACTAACTGCCATAATGCTCTGGCGCCAACATTCGCATCCCAGTCTCCTTCTGATCCTGGAGCTACTTCATTTAGATCAAAACCAATGATTTTTCTTCCTGATTTCGCTAATGCAAATAGGAGGTAACTGATTTCTTGTAATTCGAATCCTCCAGCAACGGGTGTTCCGGTGTGCGGACATAATTCAGGTTTTAAACCATCAATATCGAAAGAAACATAGACATTCATCGGTAGGTGTTGA
>CANMFV010000149.1 GCA_947496835.1 Flavobacteriales bacterium
AATTATGAGATTTCCGAAAGTGATCCCAATAAATATTACAAATTAAACAAAGCATATTACGGTAATTTCTCGTTTAATCGTACACGCTTTGGATCCATTCAAATTGATGTATTGGACAAAGACCCCAAGAAAGCTGCAGACATGGCGAATGACATTGTGGATTTGATCGATACCGTGAAAAATGAAATGATTCGCGAACGCACCATTCCTGCGTTTGAAATCAACTTGCGGAAGAAAAAGCAAATGGAACATGAACGTGATTCTTTGCTAACAAGATTAGAAGAACTAGCACAATTAGGGGTGCTACCAAATGACGTCCGTGCGACCCTTTACCAAGCTTTGGTAGATTCAAAAAGTGCGGCAGAAAAAACAGAAATTCAACGTAAAATTGACATCAACACAAAATACGGTTCCGTTTACGATGGACTTGAATACCAACGAAATGAAAAAATCGTCAAAATTGAAGATTTCCGTGTTTCCTACGAACAAGCAGAGTCGGATGCCAACGCGAAATTCAACCATAAGTTTGTCGTTGAAAAAGCAGTAGTCGCTGACCGTAAGGAAAAACCGAAGCGCATGATTATTGTGCTCGTGTCAACAATTGGTGGTTTCATTTTTGGACTTTTCTTTTTGCTCATTCAACACCGAGTGAAGGAACTAAAATTGAACGAAGCATAAAGTCTTGAAAAAAACTGCCGTTTATAGCATCGTAGGTTTCGTTTTATCCCTTGTTTTTGCCTTTTTGATTTGGGATGATCAAGCATATTTAAGTCTTTTTCCAATCGGACTATTAGCTATCTATTTTGCGCTTTTTCAAACGGAAAAACTGTTCATCGCAATTGCCTTTTTCACTCCCCTTTCCATAAACATAGAAGAATTCAATTCTAGTTTTGGACTCTTTCTCCCAAGTGAACCATTGTTATTTGGACTCATGTTGTGGCTGTCAGCACTACAATTACACAAGCCCTTCATGCCAAAACATTTATGGAAACAACCCATCTTATTTTCAGTCGGAGTTTTCCTCACATGGATTTTTATCAGTTCAATTACCAGTTCAAACCCAATTGTTTCATTTAAATTTTTATTGGCGAAACTCTGGTTTATTGTTCCCGTTTTGTTTTATGGCATTCACTTTTTTCAAAAAGAAAAGAACAGAATCACGTTTATTTGGCTCTTTATTATTTCTACCTGTATTGTCATTATTTACACCCTTATTCACCATTCAATGTATGCCTTTGGAGAAAAAGAAAGTCATTGGGTCATGTCGCCATTTTTCAAAGACCATACCATCTATGGAGCCATCGTTGCATTAAATGTTCCACTCGTATTTGGACTTTACCTTTACAAAAAACACACACCTTTAATTCAAGCGGTATTAATCCTCATGATTGCATTGATTTTAGTAGGCTTGTATTTCTCCTATACAAGAGCAGCATGGTTAAGTGTCTTTGGCTGTATCTTTATCGCCGGATTGATCTATTACAAAGTAAACTGGAAACCATTAGCAGGTATTGCGACCATCGTTTTACTCGTTGTTTTTTTCAAATGGGATTCCATTCAAATGGAGTTAGCACGCAACAAGCAAGATCATACGACAGAATCGTTTGATGAACGCCTTCAAAGTGCCACAAATATTTCCACCGATGCATCGAACCTAGAACGGATCAATCGCTGGAGTTGTGCAATCGCGATGTTTGAAAAGAAACCGGTTTTTGGTTATGGTCCTGGAACCTACGCATTTGAATACGCACCATTTCAGGAGCCTGAAAATCTCACGATTATATCCACCAATTTCGGAGATATGGGGAATGCACATAGTGAATACCTCGGAGCACTAGCTGAAATGGGATTTATAGGATTACTATGCTTTTTAGGGATTGTGGCAAGCATTTTTTACACGAGTATAACGGTATATCAACGCATTCCATTAAGCGATTCTGGAACAAGAATTCTGATTTTGAGTTTGATCATGGCCTTATCGACCTACTTTATTCACGCCTTCTTGAATAACTTCCTCGACACAGACAAAGCAGCTGTTCCAGTGTTTGGACTGTGCGCTATGATCATCGCACTCGGACTTCAACAAGATCAATTAACGTCCAATCCAGAGAGAGGGATTTAAACTTTTTGTCAGTCCGCCAGCTACGGAGTGAATTTCAAAGTGACAAATCGAAACGCCGCTATCATCCGCCAATAAACTACCGATTGCCTGTTTTGATGAGACTTTTGATCCAACGCTAACGTACGTTTCTTGCATATTTCCATACACTGTTCGATACGCTCCATGTTTTATTACAACAAACTTTCCGGCTCCATTAATAGAGAAAACACTTGTAACTTCCCCTTCAAAAACGGAACGAACACGAGCATACTTGGGACAAGTGATATCGATGCCATTATTATTGGTTACAACACCCCCCAAAGTTGGATGCGGATTTGTTCCATAACGTTCAGTAATACTTCCTTTTTCCACAGGCCATGGAAGACGACCACGATTTACCTCAAAACTTTTCCCAACTGCCGATCCTTCTGTAGATTCGGTATAGGTAACTTGCTTTGGTCTAACTGGTTCTGCTGCACTTGTTTTCGGGGTTGTTTTGGTGCCATCTTGCCCTTTATTCGAAGCAGAAGAATTCGTTGATTTTGGTGTTGAAGCTGCCAAATTTGCTTTGCGTTTCTCTTCCTCTTTTTTAGCCTTTTCGCGTTCTTTCTGTCTTACTTGTTCGCGTGCAAGTTCTTGTCGAATCTCCGCATCTATACGCTGTTTTATTTCCGCTTTTTTACGTTCGTCCGCTTTTAGTTGAGAGGCTAAATTTTGCTCTTCTTTTTTAAACTTTTCGTAGGATTTTTCTTTCTTGGATTTATCCATTGAAATCAATTCACGCTCTTGCTTCTTTTCTTCAAGTGCTTGTAATTTCGAATCCTTCTCTTGAGAAATATTGGTGATCTCCTCCGCAATTAACGCTTGGTGTTGTTTGATTAATGCTGCTTGTTTTTTCTGCACACCCGCTACTTTTTTCAAATACCGGTTTCGCTTGAGCGCTTCATTGTAGTTGTCCGCTGATAAAAGATACATCACGCGTCCATAGTTGCCTCTGTGTTTGTATGCATAAAGCACCATCTTTTTATATTGTCTTTTCAGGTCGCTCAATCTTTTTTTGAGGCGTTTTACTTCCTGTTTTTTCTCAACCATTTTAATTTCTGCCATCCGCACTTGATTGTCAAAAATGCGAACCAATGCCTCGCGGCTTTTAATCTGATTTTCAATTAAACGGATTTCATTCAAAGAAGCCTGCGTATTCGACTTTACCTTGGATAAAAGCGACCGAGTATTCGATATGCGTTTTTCAAGCTTTTGTTGTTCTTTTTTTAATTTTTCTTGACTTGATTGACCATAGACATGACTAAACAAGAAAAAGATAAACAGAATGCTACTTACATTTTTCATATTTCTCTGGTATGACAATTATTAATTCTTGTGGTTCATTTATTTCAACTTTCTCGTAGTCCATTTTGATGTAAATTCCTTTGTCCTTTGCTTTAATGTGCATGTGTACGACTTTGGGAACGTTTATTCCATTCACATTTTGACGTTCTTCATAAATCACCGTGATTTCGGTTGAATCGCTCGGGCTTTTAATCATTGTTTGCTGAAGAAACTTCGCGTCATCACTTAAGATGTAGTTTAATACAATGTCCTCCTTTGGACGGCGGTCCATCCGTTTTTTTTCGCGTTTTTTATGGGTGGAAATACTATAATGATACGGGTCGTGGTCTACGAAATATTTCTGATCGATGTTGTAATCCAATGGTTTTCCTAAAAATAATTCTTCCATGTTTTCGTAGGTAAAATCGACGCCAAATGTTGACTTCAAGTAATCCAGTGATTGAACAGTGTAACATTTCTCACGCTTATTCACAACGGTAATTGTATCAGTGGTTACCATAGCTGTTACGATTGGAATTCGGGCATACGTAATAATCGCACTGATGGCGCTATCGGCAACAATCTTTAAGGATGTTTTAAATGAAATATC